>NZ_JBFUHU010000202.1:0-6864 GCF_056402235.1 Cellulomonas sp. P4_B5_2 | reverse complement strand
GCGTCAGGCCGGCGACACCCTCCTGGATGCGCGCCCCGCCGCCGTCGCTGATGCCGATCAGCGGGACGCCCGTGCGCAGGGCCAGGTCCATGACCTTCGTGATCTTCTGGCCGTGCACCTCGCCCAGGCTGCCGCCGAAGACGGTGAAGTCCTGCGAGTAGATGCAGACCGGACGGCCGTCGACCGTCCCGTGGCCGACGACGACGCCGTCGCCGGCGATCCGCTTCTTCTCCAGGCCGAAGTTGGTGGAGCGGTGCCGGACGAACGCGTCGAGCTCGGTGAACGAGCCCGGGTCGAGGAGGTGCTCGATGCGCTCGCGGGCGGACCGCTTGCCGCGCGCGTGCTGCTTGTCGACGGCGGACTGCTCGGCCGCGGCGCCCGCCTCGTAGYGCGAGGCGAGGTCCGCCAGCTTGGCGGCGGTGGTGCGCGGGGCCGTCTCGACGGGCTGCTGGGTGTCGGTCACCCGACCGAGGCTAGTTGTCGATGCCCACCATGCACGTGCAGTGCGATGACCGCGTTGCCCGCGTCGGGGTGTCGGGTTCCCACAAGGGGCGTCAAGATGGGCGTCATGCCCTCGTTGCGCGTCGCTGAGCTCCGCGACCTCCTGCTCGCTCCCGCAGGGCCCCTGACGCGCGTCGAGGTGGTCGACGTCACCGAGTCCACGAACACCGACCTCACCGACGCGCTGCGCGCCGACCCGACCTCGTGGCCGGACGCGAGCGTGCTCGTCGCGGAGCACCAGGCAGGGGGCCGCGGGCGCGCGGGGCGCTCGTGGGAGACCCCCCGGGGAACCGCGTTGACCTGCAGCTTCGTTCTCCACCCCCCGGTCCCCGCCGACCGGTTCGGCTGGATCGGGCTGCTGGCCGGCCTCGGAGCCGTCAACGCCCTGCGCGCCACGGCGGGCGTCCCGGCGACGCTCAAGTGGCCCAACGACCTGCTGGTGCCGGCCGAGACCGAGGTCGAGGGGTGGGGGGCCGCGCGCAAGGTCGGCGGGATCCTGGCCGAGGTGGTCCCGCTCCCCGCCGGCCAGCCGCCCGCGGTGGTGATCGGGATCGGGATCAACGTCAGCCAGTCCGTCGACGAGCTCCCGGTGCCGAGCGCGACGTCGCTCGCGCTCGCTGGTGCGCGGCACGTCGACCGCGAGGGGCTGCTCGTCGCGCTCGTCGCGGCGCAGCAGGAGGTGGCGCTCCGGTGGCGCGAGTCCGGCGGCGACGCGGTCGCGTCCGGGCTCGCCGACGAGGTCGCGGCCGTCTGCAGCACGCTCGGCACGCGGGTGCGGGTCGAGCTGCCCGGCGGCGGTTCGGTGAGCGGTCTCGCCGCGCGTCTCGACGACGACGGAGCGCTGGTGGTCGTCGACGACGCGGGCGACCCGCACCGGGTGCTCGCGGGTGACGTACGCCACGTCCGCTCGGCCACGTGAACTACCCTCGTCCCGTGCCGGACGATCGATCGCAGGAGCYCGACTTCCTCGAGACGACAGTGGGTGAGCTCGACGCCGAGCTGCTGGGCGGCCCGCGCACCCTGACGGCCCGTGACCTGGCCGAGCGCGCTGGGATCGAGATCGACGTGGTCCGCGCGTTCTGGACGACCATGGGCCTGCCGCACGCCGACCCGGACGACCCGATCTACACCGAGCGCGACGCCGAGGCCGTGGAGCGTGCGGCCGCGCTGGTCCGCGAGCACGGGCTCGACCTGCGCACGGTCATCACCGTCACCCGCGCGCTCGGCCACACCTCCGACCGCCTCGCGCTCTGGCAGGTGGAGGCGCTGGTCGAGGACATGGCGACGCGGTACGAGCTCGACGACACCTCCGCGCGGCTGCTCGTGCTGGACCGGCTGGCGTCCCTGGCGCCCGTGCTGGAGGCGCAGCTGGTGCACTCCTACCGCCGCCAGCTCGCCGCGATCGCCGGTCGGTACGCGGGGGAGTTCGGCCAGCTCCGCGACCCCGGCCCCGACCGCTCCGAGCTCCCGCTCGCCCGCGCCGTCGGGTTCGCGGACATGGTCTCGTTCACCCGCCGGACCGCCGGCCTCGGGTCCACCGACCTCTCGCAGTTCGTGCAGCGGTTCGAGGCAGCCGCGCGCGACGTCGTGTCCGCGAACGGGGGGCGCGTGGTCAAGACGATCGGCGACGCGATCCTCTTCGTCGCCGACAGCGCCGCCACCGGGGCGCTCATCGCGCTCGGCCTGGCGGACGCGTTGGGCAAGGAGCTCGACGTGGACCGCGAGACCACGACCGGGGGCCTCTTCGAGGGCGCCCGGGGTGTCACGCCCGTCCGGGTCGGGCTGGTCTGGGGGCGGGTGCTGTCGCGGTTCGGCGACGTGTTCGGCCCCGACGTGAACCTTGCCGCCCGGCTCACCGACATCGCCGACCCGAGCACCGTGCTGGTCGACGCCTCCACCGCCGAGGTGCTCGCAGCCGACCCGCGGTTCGTGCTGGAGCCTCGGCCGGCGCGGCGGTTGGCGGGGATCGGGTCCGTGGCGCCCGTGCGGTTGCGGGCGGCGGGGGCGTAGGGCGCGCTACGCCGGCTCGTCCTCCGGGTCGATCTCGTCCACCAAGGAGGGGCCGTTGTTGGCGACCGCGTTGACCGCCGTCGAGACCGGGGTGGCGACGATCTCCGGTGCCGGGGCCTCGAGCAGCTCCATCGCTCCGTCGGCGCCGACTGCCGGGTCCAGCCAGGCCGACCACGCCTCGGGCCGGAGCATGAGGGGTTGCCGGTCGTGGATGTGCGCGAGCTCGTCGGAGGCCGGGCGCGTGATGACCGTGGCGCTCACCACCCACCGCGCGGGGTCGTCGTCGGCCTTGCTCGGGTCCTTCCAGAACTCGTACAGGCCGGCGAGCGCCACCACGTCACCGTCGGCGGGGTGCAGGTAGTACGGCTGCTTGCGCTTGCTGGCCGCGCCGGGCGCGGGCTTCTTCCACTCGTAGTAGCCGTCGGCCGGCAGGAGCGCCCGGCGCACGGCGAACGGGCGGGCGAACGCCGGCTTGTCCCCGATCGACTCCACGCGCGCATTGATCATCCGGTTGCCCACCGAGATGTCCTTCGCCCATGAGGGGACGAGGCCCCAGCGCGCCACGCGCAGCTGCCGGGTGATCTCCCCGGTCTCCTTGTCGGCACGCTCGACGACCATGCGCACGCCGTCGGTCGGGGCGACGTTCCAGGACGGGCCGAGCAGCCGGACGTCGTCCGCAACCGTGGCGATGGCGAACTCGTCGGCCAGCGCCTGGTCCTCGCGGAAGGAGGCATAGCGACCACACATGGGGACCAGCGTGCCAGGGATCACGGACATCCGGATCGAATCGATTCGTTTCTTGTGGGAGAATCGTTCCGATGAGCTCGCGCCCCACCCTTCCCGCGCCGACCGGCCCCGTGCCGGTCACGGGCGTCGTACCCCCCGGCGTGGTGCCGACGGTCGACTCCGCGCCCACCCCGCAGTACCGCCCCAACGCCAAGTACGTGCTGCTGCTGGGGCTCATGTGCGCGCTGCCGGCCATCTCCACCGACATCTACCTGCCGTCGCTCCCGGACGTGGCGCGGGACCTGAACACCTCCGCCACCGCGGCCCAGCTGACCATGACCGCGATGCTCATCGGCGGTGCCGTGGGCCAGCTCGTGATCGGTCCGCTGTCGGACCGGTTCGGCCGCCGCAAGCCGGTGCTCGTCGGGGTGTCGCTGCACGTGGTGACGTCGATCCTGTGCGCGGTCGCGCCGGCGATCGTGCCGCTCATCGCGCTGCGCACCATGCAGGGGTTCTTCAACGCGTCGGCCAGMGTGGTCGCGATGGCGGTGATCCGGGACCGCTTCGTCGGCGCGGACGCCTCGCGCCTCATGTCCCGGCTCATGCTCGTGATCGGGGTGGCGCCGCTGTTCGCGCCCTCGGTCGGCGGAGTCATCGCGGGCCAGTGGGGATGGCGCGGCGTGTTCGGGGCGCTGGCGATCTTCGGCGTCGTCCTCTGGGTCGTCGTGTGGCGCCGGCTGCCCGAGACGCTTCCCCCGGAGCGGCGCCGCCAGGGTGGCCTGAAGTCCGCGCTCTCGGGGTACAAGAAGCTGTTCAGGGACCGCCACTTCGTCGCGCTCGCCATCCTGCCCGGCCTCGGCGTCGCGGTGCTGATGAGCTACGTCGTCGCGTCGCCGTTCGTGCTCCGCGAGGGGTACGGGCTGTCCGCCCACCAGTTCTCCCTGCTGTTCGCCGTCAACGGGGTCGGACTCGTCGCGGGCGCACAGGTGAACGCCGCCCTGGTGCGTCGCGTCGCCCCCATCCGGATCGTGCGCGTCGTCCTGCCCGTGTCGCTGGGGCTGACGCTCGTGCTGCTGGCCATCGCGATCACCGGCTGGGGCGGGCTGATCGCGCTCCTGGTCGTGCTCTGGCTCATCCTGGCGATGGTCAACTTCGTGCCGCCCAACGCCTCCGCGCTGGCGCTCAGCAGGCACGGCGAGGTCGCCGGGACCGCGGCGGCCGTCATCGGGGCCACCCAGGCCGGGGTCTCCGGCCTCGTGAGCCCGCTGTCGGGGCTGCTCGGCGGTGACGCCGTCGCCATGGCTGCGGTCATGGTCGGAGCCTCGGTCGCTGCGCTCCTGGTCCTCGCGCTGGCCACGCCGGCGTACCACCGCGACGGTGCCTGGACGGTCTGACCGTCGGCCCGCCTCGCGGGCTCCTTGGCCGGGGTCAGCCGCGGTGCAGCCGGTGCAGCCCCTCGACAGCCTGCGCCAGCACCTCGTCGCGCTTGACGAACGTGAACCGCACCCAGGACCGCAGTGCTCGGTCGACGTCCGAGCCGGAGTGCGTGAACGCGGACACCGGCACGCCGACGACCCCCGCCAGCCCGGGCAGGTCGCGGCACAGCTCGGCTCCGTCGTCGTACCCGAGGGGTGCCGCGTCGGCGAGCACGAAGTACGTGCCCTGCGGCCGGACGACCGTGAACCCGGCGTCCTCCAGTCCCGCGCACAGCAGGTCGCGGCGCCGGGACAGCGAACCGGCCAGCTCGACCACCCACGCCGCGACGTCCGGGTCCCGCAGGGCGAACGCGACGGCCGGCTGGAACGGCGCCCCGGACACGTAGGTGAGGAACTGCTTGACGGTCCGCACCGCCGTCACCAGCTGCTCGGGGCCGGTGACCCAGCCGATCTTCCAGCCCGTGAACGAGAACGTCTTGCCCGCCGACGAGATGGTCAGCGTCCGCTGCGCCATCCCCGGCAGCGTCGCGATCGGCACGTGCGCGCTCGCGGACCCGTCGAGCACCAGGTGCTCGTACACCTCGTCGGTCACCACCACCGCGTCGTGGGAGACCGCCAGCCGGGCGATGGCCGTCAGCTCGTCGACCGTCAGGACCGTGCCGGTCGGGTTGTGCGGGGTGTTCACCAGCACGAGCCGGGTCCGGAGCGTGAACGCGGCGGCGAGCGCGGCGAGGTCGAGGCGGAAGCCGTCCGTGGTCGCGCGCAGCGGCGCGGTCGTGTGGGTGGCGCCGGCGAGGGCGATCACGGCCGCGTACGAGTCGTAGAAGGGCTCGAGCGTCAGCACCTCGTCGCCCGGACCGGCGAGCGCCAGCACCGTCGCGGCGATCGCCTCGGTCGCTCCCGCCGTCACCAGCACCTCGCGGTCCGGGTCCCAGGTCAGGCCGTAGCGCGACGACTGGTGCTCGACGACCGCCTCGCGCAGCGCGGGGATGCCCGGACCCGGTGGGTACTGGTTGGCGCCGGCCGCGATCGCGTCCTGCGCGGCGCGGGCCACCGACGCGGGGCCGTCGACGTCYGGGAAGCCCTGCCCGAGGTTCACGGCACCGGTGCGCGCGGCCAGCGCGGACATCTCCGCGAACACCGTGGCCCGGGGGACTCCGTCGTCGCCCATGAGCCCCGTCGCCCGGGCGACGTCCTGCCAGCGCGCTGTCATGCCCAGAAGGTTAGGCGGTGCCTCGAGGGGAACCCGTCGGTGACGGGTCCGGGAGCGGGAGCGCTCAGCTCACCAGTCCGGTCGCGGCGGTCAGACCCGCGACCACGACGAGTGCGAGGGACGCCCAGGCTGCGACGATCCACCACTCCACGTGGTGTCGCCGCAGAACCCGCTGCGCCTGTCGTTCGGCCATACCTAGAAGATCGGCACGGACCGCGCTACGTACAACTGCCCGCGCCGACGAGCGTGAATTTCACCCGACCACCACGCAACGAATCGTCGTCCGGGCACACGCCCGCGTCGCTCGTCGAGGGTGGTCGCGCAACGGGCGAGGGCGACGAGTCGCCACGACGTCACACCGGCCGTCGATCTCAGCTGCCCGCGGCGGTCTCCAGCTTGTCACCGAGCGTGGTGAGCTGCTGCGCCAGCTGGTCGAGGGAGTCCGCGGCCGACCCGGCGGCGTTCGCCTTGGCAGCCTCGAGCTCGGCCTGGGCGTCCGCGACCTGTGCCTGGGCGTCGGCCAGCGCCTGCTGCGAGGCGGCGGCGCCCTCGGCCTGCGCCTGCTCGAGCGCCGTCTGGGCGTCCTGCACCGCCGTCTGCGCGTCGGCCACCGCGGTGTCGGCCTGCGCCCGGGCCGTCTCGTCGAGCGACCCGAGCTGCTCCTTGACGTCCTCGATCTTCTGCTGCGCGGCGTCCGCCTCCGCCTTGGCGTCGTCGACCTGCGCCTTGAGGTCGTCGATCGCGCTGCGTGCGTCGCTCGCAGCGTCCTTGGCCTGCTGCGCGGCGTCGTCGATGTCCGCGTCGGAGCACCCCGCCATGCCGAGGGCGAGCAGGGCGGCGATGACGGGCGCGCCGGCACGAGCGAGTCGCGGGCGGGTCGGGGTGGGCATGTCGTCCTCCGGTGGCAGTCGTGGGCAGGTTCGGTCCCACAGTCTGCCCGCCTGGCCGACGACACGCCCGACGGAGACAGGCCGACGC
>NZ_JBFUHU010000201.1:0-12709 GCF_056402235.1 Cellulomonas sp. P4_B5_2 | reverse complement strand
CCGCGGGGCTCGGCCAGCTCGCCGTCGGCATCGCCGTGCTCGTGGCGCTGGTCACCGGCGTGCCGGCGGTCGGCGCCGGGCTCCTGACCCCTGTGGAGCTCGCCGTCGTCGTCCTGACGCCCCTCGCGGCGTTCGAGGCGACGTCGCTGCTGCCCGCCGCAGCGATCCAGGTCCAGCGGTCGCGCGCGGCTGCCGCCCGGATCCTCGCCCTGCTCGACGCGCCGACGGACCCCGTCCCGACCGACCGTGGCACCGCCGGTCCTCCGCTGGTCGCCGCCGGCGTCGCCGCGGGCTGGCCGGGCGCGCCCACCGTGCTCGAGGGTCTCGACCTGGACCTGCGCGCGGGCCGGTCGGTGGCGATCGTGGGACCGTCCGGCACCGGAAAGACGACCACCCTGCTCACCCTCGCCGGGCTGCTCCCCCGGCGCGGCGGATCGCTCGCGCTCGGCGGGCACGACGTCGACCACCTCGCCCGCGACACCGTCGTCGGCGCCGTGGTGGTCGGCACGGAGGACGCGCACGTGTTCGGCACCACCGTGCTCGAGAACCTGCGGGTCGCCCGCGGCGACGTCACCGAGGCGGAGGCGGTCGCCGTCCTGGCGCGCGTAGGGCTCGGCGACTGGCTCGCCGGGCTGCCGGACGGGCTGGACACGCTGCTCGGCCCGGACGCGCGCACGGTGTCCGGTGGCGAGCGCCGCCGGCTGCTCGTCGCCCGCGCACTGCTCTCGCCGGCCGAGCTGCTGCTCGTTGACGAGCCCGCCGAGCACCTCGACCCGGACCGCGCGGACGCCCTGGTCACCGACCTGCTGGGCGACCCTCGCGGGGTCGTCGTCGTCACGCACCGACTCACCCCGCTCGGCGCCGCGGACGAGGTCCTCTGGCTCGAGGGCGGACGGGTCCGGGCGCGCGGGACGCACGACGACCTGGTCGCGTCGGCGCGCGGCTACCGTGAGCTGCTGGACCGCGAACGCGCGGACGACGAGACGGGGGCCGAGCGTGCGCGATGAGACAGCCGGCCACCGGCTCACCGAGGTGCCGGACTCGGCCCTCCCGCTGACCGGCGACGGACTGACCGACCTGCTCGGCGCCATCCTCGCGGTCGCCAGCGAGCTGGAGCTGGCCACCGTGCTGGAGCGGTTCGTACAGGTCAGTGCCGAGCTCACCGGCGCGCGGTACGGCGCCCTCAACGTGCTCGACGGGCACGGCACCTCGACCACCTTCGTGTTCACGGGCGTCCCGACCGCCGTCGCGGGTGCTCTGCGGACGGCACCCCACGCCCAGGGCGTCCTCGGCCAGATCCCGGAGACGGGCGTGCTGCGTCTGGACGACCTGCGCGAGCACCCGGCATTCCGCGGGTTCCCGCGCGAGCACCCGCCGATGGGCTCCTTCCTCGGCGCCTCCGTGCGCGTCGGCCCCCGCGTGTTCGGCCAGCTCTACCTGTCCGAGAAGGCCGGCGGCTTCACCCAGGCCGACGAGGACGTCGTGGTCGCCCTCGCCGCCGCCGCAGGGGTGGCCGTCGCGAACGCGCAGCTGTACGCCGAGGCCGAGCGGCGCGAGCACTGGCTGCGCGCCGGGCAGGACATCACGACCATGCTCCTGGAGGGCATCGACGAGGAGGAGGCGCTCGACCACATCGCGGCCACCGCCCTCGAGCTCGCCGGCGCAGACACCGCCGCGCTGGCCCTGCCCGGCGTCGGCGGGGAGCTGCTCATCGAGCTGGCCGTGGGGTACGAGAGCGAGCGCATCCTCGGCGCCCGGATGCCGATGGGCGGACGCGCCTGGACGGTGATGACCGAGGGCAAGGGCCTGCTCACCCCCTCACTGTCGGCGGCCCGCACTGTCGCGGTGCCCGTGATGCGCTCGTTCGGACCCGCGCTGTACGCACCGCTGCGGTCCTCGGGGCAGGACATGGGTGTGCTCATCCTCCTGCGCAAGATCGGCGCCACCCCGTTCGACGTGAGCGACCTGGCGACCGCCGAGTCGTTCGCCGCGCAGGCCGCCCTGGCCTACGTGCTGGCGGGTGCGCGTCACGCCCAGGACCTGGCCTCGCTGCTCGACGAGCGCGAGCGGATCGCCCGCGACCTGCACGACCTCGCCATCCAGCAGCTGTTCGCCACCGGCATGCAGCTGGAGACCGTGCGGCGACGAGCCGCGCGCGGCGTGGACGCGACCGAGCTCACCGGCATCGTCGACGACGCCCTCGACAACGTGGACGCCTCGGTGCGCCAGATCCGGCAGATCGTGCACGAGCTCCACGACCCCGACGCCGCCTCCGGGCTCGTTGAGCGGCTGCGCCGGGAGGCGTCCCTCGCGCGCACCGGGCTCGGCTTCGCGCCCTCGTTCGTCGTCAGCCTGGACGGCGAGGCGCTCGTCGACGGTGGCGTCGAGGAGGACCAGTTCGACGAGCGGGTGGGTCAGGCGCTGGCGTCGGACGTGGTGGCGGTCGTCCGCGAGGGGCTGGCGAACGCCGCGCGGCACGCGCACGCGTCGTCGGTCATCGTGCGCGTGACCGTGCACGGGGCCGGGCCGCTCGGGTTCGTGCTGGTGGAGGTGCAGGACGACGGTGTCGGTCTGCCGGCGCGCCGCGACCGGAGCTCCGGCACCGGCAACCTCGTCTCGCGCGCGCGGCAGCATCGCGGGACGTTCAGCCTCGGCACCCCGCCGGACGGACGCGGCACGCTGCTGACGTGGGAGGCCCCGCTCGGCTGAGCGGCTGCCCGCGCGTCAGTGACCGGGCTCGGCCCGCCAGCCGGCGTGCTTGCGCGACGCGACCCATGCCGCCACCTGCGTCCGGCGCTGCAGCCCCATCTTGGCCAGCAGCGACGTGATGTGGTTCTTGACGGTCTTCTCCACGACGCCGAGGCGCTCGGCGATCTCCCGGTTGGACAGGCCCTCGCCGATGAGGTCGATCACGCGCAGCTCGCTGGGGGTCAGGCTCTCGGTCGGGTCGTCGTGCCCGGCCTTGCGACGGGTGACCGTCCGCTCGTCGAGCAGGATCCGGCCGGCCGCGACCGCGCGGATGACGTCGGTGATCTCCGCACCGCGCACGGACTTGAGCAGATAGGCGGCCGCACCGGCGTCCAGCGCGGCCGCGAGGGCGTCGTCGTCGTCGAACGACGTCAGCACGATCGCGCGCGCGGACGGGAGCTGCTCGCGCAGCGCGCTCAGCAGCTCGATGCCCGTGCCGTCCGGCAGCTGGAGGTCCACGAGGAGGACCTGCGGACGCACCAGAGCGGCCCGCCGCACGCCGTCGGCCACCGATCCGGCCTCGGCGACGACGGACATCCCGTCGGCCCGGTCGACGACCTCGGCGATCCCTCGCCGGACCACCTCGTGGTCGTCGACGATCATCACCGTGATGGGACCTGCGGAGGCGCTGATGTGGGGCACGGTGGCATCGTAACGAGGGTGACCACCTTGCTGCTGCCGACCACGCTGTCCGACGAGCCGACCGTGCCGTCCGATGTCCGAATTGTCCGGTACGACGTGGGTGAACCTGTGCCCGACGGGGCCCTCGATGCCGACTCTCTCGTGCTCTGGGGCAACGGGCACGAGCAGATGTCCGACGCCGCCCGCCGCCTGACCCGGCTGCGCTGGGTGCAGACGCTCGCCGCCGGCCCTGACGCCACGCTCGCCGCGGGGTTCGCGGACGACGTCGTCATCACCTCCGGGCGCGGCCTGCACGACGGTCCGGTGGCCGAGCACACGCTCGCCCTGCTGCTGGCCGCGGCCCGCCGCCTCCCCGAGCTGGTCCGCGCGCAGGACGAGCACCGCTGGGCCGGCGAGCTCGGCGGCATGCAGGACTCCCGGCCGGGGCAGGCGTTCCGGACGCTCGACGGCGCCCGCGTGCTGATCTGGGGCTTCGGGTCGATCGCCGCCCGGCTGGCGCCCCTGCTGGCCGCGCTGGGCGCCACGGTCACCGGCGTGGCCACGGCAGCCGGCGACCGCCACGGCTTCCGGGTGATCTCGGCCTTCGACCTGCCGGACGAGCTGCCCCTGACCGACGTGCTGGTCTCGCTCCTGCCCGCCACCCCGCAGACGCAGCATGCGGTGAACGCCGACGTGCTGTCGCTGCTGCCGTCGCACGCATGGGTGGTCAACGTCGGCCGGGGCGCGACCCTGGATGAGACGGCGCTGCTGGACGCGGTGCAGGCCGGCCGGCTGGCTGGCGCGGCGCTGGACGTGTTCGAGACCGAGCCGCTGCCCGCCGACTCCCCGCTCTGGGACGAGCCCCGCGTGCTGATCAGCCCGCACGCCGCGGGCGGGCGGCCCGTCGGTGCAGGCGAGCTGATCGCGGAGAACCTCTCCGCGTACCTGTCCGGCGGCAGGCTCCGCAACGTGGTGCAGCGCTAGAAGCGACCCCGTCGCGGGCGCGGCTGGCAGTGCGGGCAGCTGTAGGACGACCGGTTCATGAACTCGTCGCGGCGCACCGGGGTGCCGCAGCGGGGGCACGGGCGACCCTCCTGCCCGTACACGGCGAGCGAGCGGTCGAAGTAGCCCGAGGCACCGTTCACGTTCACGTAGAGCGCGTCGAAGCTGGTCCCGCCCTGGGCGAGCGCCTCGGTCATCACCGCAGCCGCACCCTCCAGCGCCCGGACCACCTCGACGCGGCGCAGGGTCTCGGTCGGGCGCGCGTAGTGCAGCTGCGCGCGCCATAGCCCCTCGTCGGCGTAGATGTTCCCGATGCCCGAGACGAGGGTCTGGTCCAGCAGCGCCCGCTTGAGGCCGGTCTTGCGCCGACGGACCGCCGCGACCAGTGCGTCGTGGTCGAGTGCGGGATCCAGCAGGTCGCGGGCGATGTGCGCGACCGGTTCCGGCAGGACCGGCAGTGGCGAGCCGAGCCCGCCGGGCGAGCCGTCGGGCGTCGGCACCAGGTCGGGGACGCTCAGGTGGCCGAACGTGCGCTGGTCGACGAAGTCCAGGGCGGACCCGTCGTCGAGGTCCAGCCGCACCCGAAGGTGAGGGTGCTCGACGCGGCCGACGCCCGGCTCGCGCACCAGCAGCTGCCCGCTCATGCCCAGGTGCGCCAGGAGGGCGTCGTCCCCGTCGTCCAGCAGGAGCCAGAGGAACTTGCCGCGCCGGACGGCCGCATCGAGCCGGCGCCCCCGCAGCCGGCCGGCGAAGTCGAGGGGGCCGTCGACGTGCCGCCGGACGCTGTAGTCGCGGCGCACCTCGACAGCCGTGACCGTGCGACCGAGCACGTGCCGCGCGAGCCCGTCCCGGACGGTCTCGACCTCGGGCAGCTCCGGCACGTCAGGGCAGCGGCAGCGCGGCGAGCACCCGGTAGGCGTCCGCGGCTGCGTCCTGCTCGGCGAGCTTCTTGGCCGGTCCCACCCCGACCCCCCGCGGCTGGCCCGCCACGACCGCGCGTGCGGTGAACGTCCGGGAGTGGTCCGGACCCTCGCCGGTCACCTCGTAGCTGGGCGCACCGAGCCCCAGGGCGGCGGACAGCTCCTGCAGCGAGGTCTTCCAGTCGAGGCCGGCACCGAGCCCCGCAGCAGCCTCGAGAGACGGGCCGACCAGCCGCTCGACGAGGGTGCGCGCCGTCTCCACGCCGTGGCTGAGGTAGACCGCACCGAACACCGCCTCGAGCGTGTCCGACAGGATCGAGTCCTTGTCCGGCCCGCCCGTGGACAGCTCGCCCTTGCCCAGGAGCACGTAGCTGCCCAGGTCGAGGTCCCGCGCGACGACCGCGAGGGCCCGCTGGGACACCGTGGCGGCCCGCATCTTCGCGAGGGCGCCCTCCGGGAGGTCGGGGTGGGCACGGTAGAGCCGCTCGGTGACCACGAGCGCTTCTCGAGAAGTTCTGCCGCGGCACTCACGCCGGTCCTCCGGTCATCGAATGCTCCACGGCGGACGAGCTGGGCTCAAGGAGCCGCAAGCTCAGCCTCAGCGGACCTCGAACTCGGTCCGCACTGCCTCGGCGTAGGCACGGTCCTTGTAGATACCGCACGACGGGCAGGCCGTGTGCGGCATCTTGTTGGCCTTGCACTGCGGGCAGGTGTGGAGCGTCGTGGCAGTGGTCTTCCACTGCGACCGACGCGCACGGGTGTTGCTGCGCGACATCTTGCGCTTCGGAACAGCCACGGCTAGCTCTCTTTCGTCTCGTCGTTCGAGCCCACGAGGCCGCCCAGAGCGGCCCAGCGAGGATCAAGCGTCTCATGCGAGTGGTCAGGGTCGTCCGCCAGTCGCGCTCCACACTCGGAGCACAGGCYGGGGCAGTCGGGACGGCACAGCGGCTGGAACGGCAGAGCCGGCACGACCGTGTCCCGCAGCGCAGGCTCGAGGTCGACCAGGTCGCCCTCCAGCTCGCGCACGTCCTCCTCGTCGTCGCCGTCCTCGACCGCGACCGCCGCGCGCTCGGGGTACACGTACAGCTCCGTGAGCGAGACGTCGACATCCTCGACGACCTCACCCAGGCAGCGCACGCACTCCCCGATCGCCCGACCACGGACGGATCCGGTGACCAGGACCCCCTCCATGACTGCCTCGAGCCGCAGATCCAGCTCGACGTCAGCCCCGGTGGGGATGCCGATCACATCCGTCCCGAGATCTTCCGGGGCACCCACGGTGCGCTGCACGGTCCTCGTCGATCCCGGACGTCGACCGAGCTCGTGCGAATCGAGCACGAAGGGCGAACGGGGATCGAGGTGAACAGGGCGCGGCACGGCCAGGGTCCCCTCGTTGATCTCGGTACGGCCATGAGCGGCAGAACCAACGGATCACTCTACGGCACAGGTCAGGGGCCGCCCAAATCCTCCGCGAGTGGCGCAGGTCTCACATCTCGACCGGCTCAGCCCTCGTCGACGCCGAGTCGTCCCGCCAGCTTGGCCCGGCCGGCCTGCACCTGGCTCAGCACCTTGCCCAGGTCGATCTCGAAGTCCGCCAGCCGGCGGTCGCAGTAGTCGTCGGCCTCCCGCTGCAGGCGCTCCGCGGTCTCCTCCGCGTCGGCGACCACCTGCGCCGCGCGCTCCCGCGCCGCGACGACGACGGCCTCCTGGTCGACGAGTGCCTCCGCCTGCGCGCGTGCCTGCGCCAGCAGGGCGTCCGTGTCCGCCTGCGCGACCGACCGGGCGGCGTCGGCGTCGGCGAGCACCTCGTCGGCGCGCGAGAGCTGGCTGGGCAGCACGTCGCGCGCCTGGTCCACGAGGTCGAGCAGCTCGGCGCGGTTCACCAGCACCGAGGACGACATCGGCATCGCCCGCGCGTTAGTGACCGCCGAGGCGATCGCGTCCAGCACCCCGGTCAGGCCCTCGGGCCGAGTCGTCGGATCCTCGTCGGTCATCCTGCGTCCCCTCCTCGAAGTGCTGCACGTACCGCGTGGGCGACCGGCCCGGGCACGAGGTCGTCGATCGGCCCGCCGTACCGTGCCACGTCCTTGACCAGCGACGACGCGATGTGGGCCAGGGCCTGGTCACCGACGACGAACACCGTCTCCACACCCGACAGGTGCCGGTTCATGAGTGCCATCGGCAGCTCGGCGTCGAAGTCGGCGCCACCGCGCAGGCCCTTGACCACCGCGACCGCACCCACCGTACGGACRAAGTCGGCCAGCAGCCCGTCGACAGCCTCGACCCGCACGCCGTCCACGTCCGAGAACACGTCGCGCGCGAGGGCGACGCGCTGCTCGACGGGCAGCAACGAGGACTTCGTGGAGTTGCGGGCGACGCCGACGACGACCTCGTCGAACATCGACCGGGCTCGTCGGATCACGTCGACGTGACCGAGCGTGAGGGGGTCGAACGACCCGGGGCAGACGGCAGTGGTCACCTCGTCAGGGTAGGCCAGCGACCGCGTCCGGCCACGGGAACGCGGCCGGGGCGCACGGGGTCAGGGCTGAACGCTCTCCGCGAGCTCGGCGAACCACATGACCGTGTCGCCGTACGCGCGGCGGTCGAACCGGAGCAGAGTCGGGGGCCACGCGGGCTCCGGGGTGCGCGACGCCCGCTCGACGACGACGACCCCGTTGCCGGACAGCGCCGCCCCCACCCCGGCCAGCACGCCCCCCAGGTCGGCCTCTGCCAGGTCGTACGGCGGGTCGAGGAGCACCAGGTCCCACGGCGCCGTCGGTGCCCGCAGCGCGAACCGCTCGGCCTTCTCCGTGAGCACCTGCACCGTTCCCGCGAGCCCGAGGGTCGTCACGTTGCGGCGGCACACCTCGGCGGCGTCCCGGGCGGCCTCGACCAGGGTCACGTGCGCGGCGCCGCGGCTGGCGGCCTCGATCCCGAGCGCGCCGGAGCCCGCGTACAGGTCGAGCACGCGCGCTCCGTCGACGACGTCGAGGTGCTCGAGCCGCGAGAAGAGGGCCTCCCGCACGCGCTCGCTCGTGGGTCGAGTCCCCGTGCGCGGGACCTGGAGCACGCGGCCGCCGACCGACCCCGCGACGATCCGGGTCACCGACGCGCTCCCGCCCGCTCCTGCTCCTGGGCGTCCATCAGGGTCTCCATGAGCGACCGCGTGCGGATCGACGAGGCGACCGCCACGGCGATGAGCGACAGGATGATCTGCGCGTAGAGCAGGATCGGGTTCACGGTGCGGAGCAGCACCCCGATCCAGACCGGGAGCAGGCAGAGCACGACGAGGTCCGGGCCGCGCGCGAGGACGGTGGCGACGCCCGTCGGCAGCGCACCCATCGGGGTCGACACGAGGGCACCTCCCCAGTCGGGTGCGGGCCGGTACGAGGCACGGACGGCCGCCGCCGCCCACACCGGGGTCGACGCCAGCCCGAGCGCGATCCAGCCGGGGACGTCGGAGGCCCACCGGCCCACCGCGGCGAACGCGACGACGGACCACAGGGCCATCGCGGCGGCGGGCACGACCATGCGCAGCCGACGGACCGTCTTGGCGTCGATGGGCAGCAGCCGGTCGAGGATGGGCGCCATCTCGGCACGCCGGGCGCCCTCGCCGGTCGCACTCATCGCCACCGAACCCGCGACGAGCAGGGCCAGCAGGACCCCGATCGAGCTGGCGAGCTGCGGGACGGTGCTCACGAGCACGGGGACGAGCGCCGCAACGACGAGCTGCACCAGGTGCCGGGCCGACCGACGCAGAACTACGACATCGGCGGTGATCAGCGCGGACACCGGCCCTCGTGCGGTACGGAGCCGGGAGACCCACCGCCGCACCGGCGCGGCGGCACCGTCCGTCAGCGCGCGACCGAGCTCGCGCGAGTCCATCGACACGACCGCGCCCACCGCCTGGGTGGCCACCGAGCCGCTCTCGCGCAGGCTCCGCGCGGGCATCCGCCCGAGCCGCCTGTCGACCACCACCGCGAGCGCCGTGACGACCGGGACGAGCGCGGCGACCAACCACCACGGAGCCCCCGGCACCTCGTCCACCGACCAGCCGACGCGCGCGAGGACGACCGCCGCGACGGGGGCGAGGAAGAGCAGCACGTCACCGGCCAGCGCGATCGACCGTCGGGAGACGCTCGCGGACTGTCCCACGGCCGCGACCAGCACGATCCCGGCTGCGACCAGGGCCGCGGTCGCCGCGACCCGCACGACGCGCAGTCCGGGGTCCGCGAGCAGGCCGGCGTCCAGGAGTGCGACGAGCACCGCACCGACGAATCCCGCGAGCAGCGGCAGCCGGCGCGCCGCGGGGCGCAGCAGCCCACGGCGGTCGACGGGGAGACCGAGCCACCAGGCCGCCTCCGCTCCCCCGGCACCGACTGGGCCCAGCCGGCCGGCGAGCGACAGGAGCGCCCCCGCGAGGGCCACGATGATGACGACGACGAGCGTGGCCAGGCTCAGCGAGAGCGGCGCCTCCACCTCCGGCGACGGCGGCAGCGACGCGCGCATCGCCTGCGCGAAGCCGAGGGCGATGCCGACGCTGATGGCGATGCTGATCACGGCGTAGTAGACGCTGGACAGCAGGTCGCCGATGTTCGCGCCGCCGCGGGCGTTCGCCGCCTGGGCGGTGAACCGCCGGATGCTCTTCGCGGACGGGACGTCGCCGAGCTCGAACGGCTGGACCGCGGGCTCGTCGTCGTGGGTGCCGACGGCCTCGGTCACGGGTTCTCCCGCGCGATGAGGTCGGCAGCCTGGTCCGTGGGCAGGACGCGGGTCACGTCGTCGGCCACGTGCACGGCGCGGTCGGCGACCGCGCGGAGCAGGTCCGGGTCGTGCGTGGCCAGCAGGACGGCGCCGCCCGACTGCTTCTCCGCGACGATCCGTGCGGCGAGCCGGTCGCGCATCGCCCGGTCGAGCCGCTGCTCGGGCTCGTCGAGGACCAGGAGCGACCGCGGGCGGACGAACCCCGCGGCGAGCAGCAGCCGGCGCCGCTGCCCAGAGGACAGGGCCACGGGCAGCGACTTGGCGTGGTCGGTCAGGCCGAACTCGGCGAGCAGCCCCGCGACGACGTCCTGCGCACCGTGCACCCCGTGCCCGCGGGCGGTCAGGTACAGGTGCTCCGAGACCGTGAGCGCCGGGAAGTACGCGTCGTCGTCGAGGACGCTGGCTACCTTGGTGCGGAACCCGACGTCCCGCTCGTCGACCGGTCCGCCGAACACCTGCAGCGACCCGCCCGACGGCTCGAGCAGACCGATCACGGCGCGCAGCACGGTGGACTTCCCCGAACCGTTGGCGCCGACGAGGGCGACGACCTTGCCGGGCGCCAGCGTGAACGTCACGGGTGCGCACACGGGCGCCCCGCCGTAGCCGACGAGCAGGTCCTGGGCGCGGATGACGGGCTTCGACACGTGCGCCAGGGTATCCGCCGGACGCCCCGGCTCCCGACGCTCAGCTCTGACCCAGGAACTCCTTGCGCCCGTCGGCCAGCTGCAGGTCGATCGCCGCACGCAGCGCGGGCCAGGCCCCGAGCTCGGGATCGGCCTCGACCAGCGCGCGGGCGTCGTCGCGCGCCCGGTCGATCACCGCTCCGTCGCTCACGATCCGCAGGAACCGGAGCGTGCCCCGGCGCCCGGACTGCGCCGAGCCGAGGACGTCCCCCTCCTTGCGCAGCTCGAGGTCCACGCGCGCGAGCTCGAACCCGTCGGTCGTCGCGGCCAGCGCGCCCAGGCGTTGCGCGGCGACGGTGCCCTCGGGGGCGTCGGCGACGAGGAGGCAGAGCCCGGGCGCGCTCCCCCGGCCCACGCGGCCGCGCAGCTGGTGCAGCTGGGAGAGCCCGAAGACGTGTGCGTCGAGGATCACCATCACCGTGGCGGCGGGCACGTCCACGCCGACCTCGATGACCGTCGTGGACACCAGCACCGGCGTGCGGCCGGAGGAGAAGTCGGCGATCGCCCGGTCCTTCTCGTCGCTGGTCATGCGCCCGTGCAGGAGGCCGACCTCGACACCGCCCAGCCGCGGGTCGTTGCGCAGGGTGTCGACGACCTCCAGCACGGCGCGCAGTGGCCGCTTCGGGGCACGTCCTTCGGCGGCCTGGGCCTCGCGGACGGTCGTCGGCTCGTCGAGGATCAGGTCCGCACCGTCGGTCTCCCGCGGCCCGGCGGCGGCGCCGTCGTCGTCCGCGTCGATCCGCGCGCACACGACGAAGGCGCGTCCCCCGCGCTCCACCTCCTCGCGCACCCGGCTCCACGTCCGGTCCATCCACGCTCGGTTGTCCGCGGGCACGACGTGCGTGGTCACCCCGCTGCGCCCGGCGGGGACGTGCCGCAGCTCCGAGATCTCCAGCTCGCCGAACACGGTCATGGCCACCGTGCGCGGGATCGGCGTGGCGGTGGTCACCAGCAGGTGCGGGGCGTTCGCGGCCTTGGCCGTCAGCCGCCCCCGCTGCTCGACGCCGAACTTGTGCTGCTCGTCGATGACGACGAGCCCCAGGTCGGCGAACTGCACGGGGTCCGACAGCAGGGCGTGCGTGCCGACGACGATCCCCGCCTGTCCGCTCGCCGCCTCGAGCAGGTTGCTGCGCCGCTCGGCGGCGTTCTGGGCGCCGGTCAGCAGAGCCACGCGCGTACCGATCTCCGAGCCGCCCAGCAGCCCGCCCTCCGCCAGGTCGCCCAGCAGCGCGCGCAGCGTCCGGACGTGCTGCGCCGCGAGCACCGACGTGGGGGCGAGCAGTGCGGCCTGACCGCCCGCGTCGACCACCTGGAGCATCGCGCGCAGCGCCACGACCGTCTTGCCCGAGCCGACCTCGCCCTGCAGCAGCCGCTGCATCGGGTGCGGGCGGGCGAGGTCCTCGGTGATCTGCTCGCCCGCCGCGACCTGGCCCTCGGTGAGGGTGAACGGCAGACGGGCGTCGAAGGCGTCCAGCAGCCCGCCGGAGCGCGCCAGGCGTGCCGTCGACTCCTCACGCTGCGCGTGCGCCCGCCGACGGGCCAGCTCGGCCTGCAGCACGAAGGCCTCCTCGTAGCGCAGCCGCGCCTGCCCCTTGCGCCAGTCCTCCTCGGTCTGCGGGACGTGGACGGCGCGCAGGGCGCTCCAGCGCGACGCGAGATGCCGTTCGGTGCGCACCTGGTCCGGCACCGGGTCGGGGACGTCCGCCTCCGTGAGCCGGTCGAGCTCCTTGCGCACCGCGGCGCGGATCTTGTCCGACTCCAGCCCCGCGGTCGCCGGGTAGATCGGGATCGGCCACTCGGCCTCCTCGAGGGCGACCGCCTCGTCGACCTCGTGGCCGAAGATCGCATAGGTCGGGTTGGCCAGCTGGAGCCGGCCGTTGAACACGTTGATCTGGCCGGAGAACAGCCCGAGCGATCCGGGCACGAGGCGCTTGAGGTGGAACTCCGCCATCGAGCGGTGCGGCATGAAGA
>NZ_JBFUHU010000200.1:0-6946 GCF_056402235.1 Cellulomonas sp. P4_B5_2 | reverse complement strand
CTCCCCCGCTGCACCGACGCGGTCGAGGCGGCGGTGGGCGCGCTCGCCGCGGAGCCGGGCCGCCCGGTCGCCGACGTCGCGCGCGCGGTGCACCTGTCGCACGCCCACCTCGACCGGGGGTTCCGGCGCGTGGTCGGGCTGAGTCCCGGCACGTTCGCCCGCGTGGCTCGGATGCGCGACCTGCTGGCCTCGCTCGACTTCGGCCGTCCGGTCGGCTGGGGGCAGGTGGCCGCCGACCGCGGCTGGTACGACCAGGCGCACCTCATCCGGCACTTCCGGCGGCACACGGGCACGACGCCGAACGCCTACCTCGCGGCGTACCGCGCGGTCTACGGGGACGTGCCCACCGAGCCGGGGTTCGCGCCGGTGGTCAACTCCGTCCAAGACGGCGTCGTCCCGGACGCCTAGCGTCGCGCCATGACCATCGCGATCGACACCACGACGAGCATCGCCGCACCGCCCGACGCGGTCTGGGCCGCGCTCACCGACTGGTCCCTGGCGCCGCGCTGGATGCCCGGGGTCTCCGCCATGACCGGGCCCGTGGCGCCCGGGTCGACGGTGACGTTCACGGTGCGCGGCAAGGAACGGACCGCCCTCGTCGACGGCGTCGACGCGCCCCGACGCCTGGACCTGGTGTCGCGTTCCGGACCGGTGACGGCCGTGTACACCTACACGCTCACCCCGACCGTGCCCGGCACCGATCTCCGGCTGGTCGCGGACGTCGTCGTGCGCGGGCCCGTGAAGCTCCTCGCGGGGGTCATCCGTCGCTCGGTCGCCCGGGAGGACGGCGTCCAGCCCGAGCGCCTGCGCGCGGTGGTGGAGGCGGTCAGCCGACCAGCAGGCTGACCGCGCGGTGCAGGTCCGCCCGCGTCTGCTCCAGGTCCGGCCCGGGGGCGAGCGTCACGCCGTGGACCAGGCCGAGCACCTGGCCGAGCAGCCGGTCCGCGGCCCACTCGTCGTCGCCCCGCTCTGCTCGTAGGGCCGCCACCTTCCGCGCGTGCGACTCGACCGACTGCGGCAGCCGCGCGAGCACCGCCGGGCGCTCCAGGTTGTGCCACAGGAGCAGCCGCACGAGCGACGGGTGCGCCAGGTTGAAGTCGAGGATGCGCACCGAGTACCCGGGCAGGTCCGCGGCGTCGAACGGCACGGCGTCCAGCAGCTGCTCGATCCGGTCCTCGATCACCCGGTCGAACAGCTGGTCCTTGCTGCCGAAGTACGCGTAGATCCGCTGCTTGTTGGCGCCCGCGCGCTCGGCGATCCGGTCCACGCGCGCGCCGGCGAGCCCGCGCTCGGCGAACTCGTCGGCGGCCGCGTCGAGGATGCGGCGCGGGGTGTCGGCGGCCATCACGCGGGCAGCGTCGTGCCCGTGAGGTCCTGCGCCACCGCCCAGAGGCGCGCCGCGGTGTGGTCGTCGCGCATGCGGCGGTTGAGGCGGGCCGGACCGGTGGGGCCGACGAGCCCGAACCGTCCGGACGGGCCGTAGTAGCCGTCCTCGACCGCGCGGGGGTCGGCCGCGGCGAACAACATCGGCTCGGCGCCCTGCTCCGGCTGCTGCGACGGGACGAACGGCAGGTTGCCGATGGGCGAGCGGTGCACCGAGTCGCGGCCGAGCGAGGCGCCCGCGGTCTGCAGGTTGGTCTGCGTGAACCCCGGGTGGGCGGCGTTGCTGCGCAGGGCCCAGCCGCGCTGCATCGACACGCGCGCCAGCTGCCGGGAGAGCAGCAGGTCGGCCAGCTTGGACTGGGCGTACGACCGCGTGGGGCTGTAGCGGCGGCGGGTCCACTGCAGGTCGTCGAACCGGATGCGGCCCACGTTGGCCATGCCGCTGCTCATCGTGGTCACGCGGCCCTCGGGCGCGGCGAGCAGGAGCGGCAGGAGGAGGTTGGTCAGCGCGAACGGCCCCAGGTAGTTGGTGCCCAGCTGCAGCTCGAAGCCGTCCTCGGTCTCGAAGCGGGTGGGCGGGGCCATCACGCCGGCGTTGTTGACCAGGGTGTCGAGGCGCGGCAGGTCGCGACCGAGCTGCTCGGCGAACGCGCGGACCGACGCGAGGGAGGCGAGGTCCAGCAGACGTACCTCCGCGGAGGCGTCCGGGTGGGCCGCCACGATCTCCGCGAGCGCCTTGTCGCCCTTCTCGGCGTTGCGCACCGCGAGCACCACGTGCGCGCCCGCGGCGGCCAGGCGCTCGGCGGCCTCCCGCCCGGTGCCGCTGTTGGCTCCGGTGACGACGACGGTGCGGCCGGACTGGTCGGGGACGACGTACATCTGAAGCTCCTCGCGGTAAGCAACCAACTGGTTAGTTGGTCACCATAACAGGCGATCGCGGCCCGCGCGGGGTCGAATGGAGACATGACCACCGTCCCGAACATCACCCTGAACACCGGCGTGCAGATCCCCCAGCTGGGCTTCGGCGTCTTCCAGATCGACCCCGCGGAGACCAAGGACGCGGTCCTGCAGGCCTTCGAGGTCGGCTACCGCCACATCGACACCGCGCAGATGTACGGCAACGAGAAGGGCGTCGGCGACGCCGTGGCCGCATCCGGCCTGGATCGCAAGGACGTCTTCCTCACCAGCAAGCTGAACAACGACATGCACGACCCCGCGGACGCGGCGATCGCGTTCGACCTCACGCTCGAGGCGCTCGGCACGGACTACGTGGACCTCTTCCTCATCCACTGGCCGCTGGCGACGGTGAGCGACTTCGTGGAGACCTGGAAGGCGATGGAGGACTTCTACCGGTCCGGCCGAGCCAAGTCGATCGGCGTCTCCAACTTCCAGCCGCACCACCTGAACCGCCTCAAGGCGGAAGCCACGATCACGCCCGCCGTGAACCAGATCGAGGTGCACCCGTACCTCACGCAGGAGGCGGTGCGCGCGTACGGCACGGAGCACGGCATCGCCACCGAGGCGTGGAGCCCGATCGCGCAGGGCAAGGTGCTGGACGACCCGACGATCGTGCGGATCGCCGAGTCCATCGGCAAGACCCCCGCGCAGGTCACGCTGCGATGGCACCTCCAGCGCGGCGACATCGTGTTCCCGAAGTCGGTCACCCGCAGCCGCATCGAGGAGAACTTCGCGCTCTTCGACTTCGAGCTCGCCGACCTGGACGTGGCGGACATCTCGGCGCTCAACCGCGACGAGCGCACCGGCCCCGACCCCGACACGTTCGACTACGTTCCTTCGTAGCTGTCGATCCGGCTGCTCACCGTTCGTACAGACGGTGAGCAGCCGGCGCAGGGCCGGCGGCCGCACATCGAGGAGGACGCCATGAGCCACTACCTGCTGAGCGTGATGGAGCCCGCCGGTCCCATGCCCGACCCGGAGTTCCTCGAGCCGATCATGAAGGCGGTCGGCGACGTCGACCAGGCCATGAAGGACGCCGGCATCTGGGTCTACGCGGGCGGGCTGCACGACCCCAGCACCGCCACCGTCCTGCGCGCCAAGGACGGCGACGTCATCCCCACCGACGGACCGTTCGTCGAGGCGCGGGAGCACCTGGGCGGGTTCACGATCATCGACGCCGACGACCTCGACGCGGCCCTCGACTGGGGCGGACAGCTGGCCGTCGCCACGGGGCTGCCGATCGAGGTGCGGCCGTTCCGCTACCAGTGATGGTGGCGGACGAGGACGCGATCGCGCGGGTGTTCCGCGCGGAGCACGGCCGCGCGGTCGCGGTCCTCGCCCGGTCCTTCGGTGACCTCGACGTCGCCGAGGAGGCCGTGCAGGACGCGTTCGTCGCAGCCGTGCAGCGCTGGCCCGCGGACGGCGTCCCACCCAGCCCGGCCGGCTGGATCATCACCACGGCCAAGCGCAAGGCGATCGACCGGCTGCGCCGCGAGGCGTCCCGCGACGACCGGCACGCTCAGGCGGCGCTCCTGCACGAGCGCGACGACCCGGTGGAGGTGGGGCCCGTGCGCGACGACCGGCTCCGGCTCGTGTTCACGTGCTGCCACCCGGCGCTGTCGGTGGAGGCGCAGGTGGCGCTCACGCTGCGGCTGCTCGGCGGGCTGACCACCGAGGAGATCGCCCGCGCCTTCCTGGTGCCGGAGCCGACGATGGCGCAGCGGCTGGTGCGCGCCAAGGGCAAGATCCGCGACGCCCGCATCCCCTACCGGGTGCCCCGCGACGCCGACCTGCCCGACCGCCTGCGCGCGGTGCTGGCGGTGGTCTACCTGGTGTTCACCACCGGCTCGGCCGCCCTCACGCGAGACGACCTCTGCGCCGAGGCGATCCGGCTGGGCCGCGTCCTGGTCGAGCTCATGCCCGACGAGCCCGAGGCGCTCGGCCTGCTCGCCCTCATGCTCCTCACCGACGCCCGCCGGGACGCCCGCATCTCCGAGACCGGCGACCTGGTGCTCCTGCGCGACCAGGACCGCGCACTCTGGGACGCCGAGCAGCTCGACGAGGGCCGTGAGCTCGTGCGCCGGTGCCTACGACGCGACCACCTGGGTCCGTACCAGCTGCAGGCGGCGATGCAGGCCGTGCACAGCGAGCCGGCGGGGACCGACTGGCGGCAGATCGTGCTCTTGTACGACCAGCTGATGTCGATCGCGCCCAGCGCGGTGGTCGCGCTCAACCGGGCGGTCGCGGTCGCGGAGCTGGAGGGGCCCACCGCCGGCCTGACCCTGGTGGACGGGCTGCCGCTGGAGCACTTCTACCTGTTCCACGCGGTCCGTGCCGACCTCCTGCGCCGCCTGGATCGTGCCCCGGAGGCCGCCGACGCCTACGACCGGGCCCTGGCGCTGACGGAGAACCCCTCCGAGCGGGCCTTCCTGACCGCCAGCCGGGACGCGCTCAGCCCAGCCGGCTGACCAGGTCCGCGCGGACCGCGAACCACTCCGCGGCCACGATAGAGAAGTACGCCGTGTCCCGCAGGCCGCCGTCGGTGGCGACCGTGTGGACGCGGCGGACCCCCTCGAGCTTCCCGCCGATCCGCTCGATCGCCGCGCGTGACGCCGCGTTGTGCGCGTCGGTCTTCAGGGTGACGCGCAGGGAGTTCCAGGTCTCGAACGCGTGCGTGAGGAGGAGCAGCTTGGTCTCGGTGTTCACCGCGGTGCGCTGCGCCGACGCCGCGTACCAGGTGCTCCCGATCTCGGCGACGGACGGGGGGTTCTGATCGCTCGGCGCCCCGCCGACGCCGATGCCCGGAGGCCACGGTGCCGGGTTCTCGAAGACCTCGAGGTCCAGGAACCGCGTGCTGCCGACGAGCGCCCCGTCCGACGTCCGCCGCACCGCGAACGGCACCGCGCGACCGCCGGCGGCGTGCTCGAGGGCGGCCTCGACGTACGTCCGGGTCTCCTCGACCCCGTCGGGCACCCACGTGAACCCGTAGCTGCCGCGCTCCTCGGCGGCGGCCACGGCGAGCTCGCCGACGTGCGCGAGGGCCAGCGGCTCGAGCTGGACGTGCCGGCCGGTCAGGGTGAAGGGCGCGATCATGCGGCCATCGTGCCCGACGTCCTCACGCCTCGGCGTGCGCGTTCGCCTCGCGGATCGCCCRCCGCCCGCCCGGGACCACCAGCGCCAGCGCCACCACCAGCAGCAGGGCGATCCCGGCCCAGATCAGCAGCGACTCCACCGAGAACCGGTCCGCGAGCGGCCCGAACACCGCCATGCCGAACGGCATCGACACGGCCATGACGATGCCGACGAACCCGAACACCCGCCCCTGCATCTCCGGCTCCACCGTCTCCTGCAGCACCGTGAACGAGGGCGTGGAGAACGACGGCACGAACAGCCCGAGCAGGAACATGAAGCCGAGGAACACCCAGAGGTTGGTGGACAGGCCGAGCCCGACGGAGATGCCACCGAACACGAGTGTGGAGCCCAGGATCATGCGGACCCGGTTCCACTTCCCCGCCCAGGCCGCCACCGCCGCACCGCCGAGCACCATGCCGATGCTGAACGCCAGCTCGTTGGCCGTCAGCTTCCACACCTCGTCGCCGAAGGTCCGCACGATCATCAGCGGCGTGAGGAACGAGGGGGCGACGATGAGCACGAACACCACGGCGTACAGGACGAGCACCCAGCGGACGAACGCGTGCGAGACGACGTACCTGACGCCGCCGACCAGGTCGTCGAAGTAGCCCAGGTGCTCGGTCTCCGCCGACCGCACCAGCCGCGGGACGGTGACCAGGAGCAGCAGACCGATCCCGATGACCGCCGTGACCACGTCGATGTAGAACACGGCCACGATCGACATGCTGGCGTAGACCGCGGCCGCGGCCGCCGGGGCGACGAGCATCATGGCCGACTGGATGGTGCCGTTGATCCCGTTGACCCGCATGAGCTTGTCGGCCGGGACGATCTGCGGCAGGAGCGCGGCGACCGCGGGCATCTGGATCCCCGCGCCGGCCGAGCGGATGGCGATCGCCACGAAGATCAGCCAGAGGTCGGTGGCGCCGGCTGCCATGAACATCGCCAGGGCGAGCGTGACGATCGCGATGGTGGCGTCGGCGCCGATGATCAGCTTCTTGCGGTCCAGCCGGTCCGCCCACACGCCGCCGAAGATCGAGATGACGGCCTGCGGCAGGAACCCGAACACCGCGTACATGGCCATGACCCCGCCGGACTTGGTCTCCAGGGTCAGGTGCCACATCACGGCGTACTGGACGAGCATCGAGCCGAACAGCGAGACCGTCTGGCCGGACAGGAAGATCGTGACGTCCCGGCGCCAACCGGGTCGCTCGGGCGTGGGAGCCTCCACGTCCGTCTGCGTCGGTTCGGTCATGCCGCTCATGGTGTCAGCCGGCTCCGACATCGGTCTCCGGAGATTCGGAGGCCGCCGCAGCCGCGGCACCCTCTCCGGCTGACGCCGCCCTAGCCATCAGCAGGTCCCGCTCCCGCCGCGTCGGCGCCAGGGTCGCGGCCCGCTCCAGCTCGTCGGCCGCCTCGTCGGCACGCCCGAGCCGGAGCAGCACGTCCCCGCGGACCGCGCCGTACAGGTGGTACC
>NZ_JBFUHU010000199.1:0-7004 GCF_056402235.1 Cellulomonas sp. P4_B5_2 | reverse complement strand
GGATGCCCCCGGAGCTCGTCGGCAGCATCGCGCACCGCGTCCGAACGGCCTGGGGTGGCCAGGACATGGTCCACCTGGCAGCGGAGAGCGCGGACGGCTTCGCGCACGAGACCCGGTTCCGGTCCAGCCATCCTGTCCCGGCAGGCAGCCCGGCGGCCGACCGCATCGAGGAGGTCCTGCGCCCCTCGACCTTCAAGCTGCTGGTCCGCACCGCTCGGCCGCCGACCGCGACGTTCGCCGACGAGCTCGCGGCCGTCGTCGGCGACCTGGCGGTCGTCGCGGACTCCGGCGCCGTCGGACTGGGCGAGATCTCGGGTCCCGGGATCACCAAGGCGGCCACCCTCGCCGACTGGGCCGCGTCGCGGGGCATCGACCCGGCGGACGTCTGGGCCGTCGGCGATGCGCCCAACGACCTGTCCATGCTCGGCTGGGCCGGCACCTCGTTCGCGATGGCCAACGCGCACGCGTCCGTGCTCGCCGCGGCGACGCGACGGTGCGCGTCGAACGCCGACGACGGGGTGGCCGACGTCCTGGAGCTCGCGGGTGCGCTGGCCGAGGGCGCCTTAGGCTCGTCGCGATGACGACGAACACGCAGGACCCCGGCCTCATCCGCTCGTTGACGGTCTTGCCCGCCGCGCGCCAGGACGTCGAGCTGCACACCGCCGACGGCCTGACGCTCGTCGGGGAGCTGGCGCGTCCGGCCGAGGCGCCACCCGCCGCGACGCTGGTGACCCTGCACCCGCTGCCCACCCACGGTGGCTACATGGACTCGCACGTGTTCCGGAAGGCGGCCTGGCGACTGCCTGCGCTGGCGGACCTCGCGGTGCTCCGGTTCAACACGCGCGGCACGGTCAGCCCGCGGGGGAGGAGCGGCGGGGCGTTCGAGGGCGGGGTCGGCGAGCGGTTCGACGTGCACGCCGCGATCGAGTTCGCCGAGTTCCACGACCTGCCGAACAGGTGGCTGGTCGGCTGGTCGTTCGGCACCGAGCTGGTGCTCATGCACGGCCGCGACCCGTCGATCGAGGGCGCGATCCTGCTCTCGCCGCCCCTGCACCGCGCCACGGACGCGGACCTCGACGCGTGGGCGGAGTTCGGCAAGCCCCTCGTGGTGCTGGTCCCGGAGCTGGACGACTACCTGCGCCCGGACGAGGCGCGCCGCCGGTTCGCGCGCGTCCCGCAGGCCGAGGTGATCGGCGTGGACGGCGCCAAGCACCTGTGGGTCGGCGAGGCGGCGGTCCGCCGGGTGCTCGACGAGATCGTCGCGCACGTGCTGCCCGACCACGAGATCCCGCTGCCCACCCACTGGGCCGGCCCGAGCACGACAGCGGAGGACGACGCATGAGCCTGCACACCTACCGCGCCGAGGGCGACGGCGTCCCGATCGTCCTCCTGCACGGCTTCCCGCTCGACCACCGCATGTGGGACGACGTCGCCCGGCTGCTGCCGCCGGGTCACCCGGTGCACGCCGTGGACCTGGCGGGGACGCCCGGACACGCGACCGACCTGCCCGAGCCGTCGCTCGAGGCGTCGGCGGACCAGGTCGCGGAGGTGCTGCGCGGCGTCGGTGTGACGAGCGCGGTGATCGCCGGCCTGTCCATGGGCGGCTACGTCGCGCTCGCGCTGCTCCAGCGGCACCCGGAGCTGGTGGCCGGGCTGGCGCTGGTCGACACGAAGTCCACCGCCGACGCCCCGGAGGCGCGCGCCAACCGGCTGCGGATCGCCGCCGAGGCGGAGTCGACGGGGTCGGTCGACCCGGTCCGACCCATGGCCACGTCGCTGCTGGGGGAGACGACGAGGACCGCGCGGCCCGAGGTGGCCGACCAGGTCGCCGCCTGGATCGACCAGCAGGAACCCGCGGGCATCGCCTGGTCGCAGCGGGCGATGGCGGCCCGGCCCGACCGCTCGGACGTCCTCCGGGCGTTCACGGGCCCGGTGGTCGTGGTGGTCGGCGACGAGGACACCGTCACCCCGGTCGCCGCCGCCGAGCACCTCGTGTCCACCGCCGAGGGCGCCCGGCTCGTCGTGGTCCCGCAGTCTGGGCACCTGTCGTCGGTCGAGCAGCCGGCCGCGGTCGCGGAGGCGATCGCCGAGCTCGCCCAGGCGGCCGGCTCCGCCTGACGTGCCCGGCTAGATCACGAGGCTGAGCAGCAGGACGAAGATCAGCGCGGTGACCGACAGCACGGTCTCCATGAGGGACCACGTCTTGAACGTCTGGCCGACGGTCATCTTGAAGTACTCCTTGACCAGCCAGAACCCGGCGTCGTTCACGTGGCTGAGGAACACGGACCCGGCGCCGATCGCGAGGACCAGCAGGGCGACGTGGGTGGTCGAGAGGTCCGTCGCGAGCGGGGCCATGATGCCGGCGGCGGTGATCGTGGCCACGGTGGCCGACCCCGTCGCGAGCCGGATGAGCACCGCGACGATCCACCCGGCGAGCAGCGGGGGGATCGCGGCGTCGGTGATCCCGCTGGCGATGACGTCGCCGACGCCGGAGTCGACGAGCGTCTGCTTGAACCCGCCGCCCGCGGCGACGATGAGCAGGATGCTCGCGATCGGCGCGAACGAGGAGTCGACGAGCTTGCTGACCTGCGAGCGCGTGTTCCCCAGCGCCGTCCCGAGGGCGACCATGGCCACCAACGTCGTGATGAGCAGCGCGACCAGCGGTGTCCCGAGGAACACCAGCACCTGACCGACGGTGTTGTCGTCGGAGCCGGACGCCTCGACCACGGTCCGCAGCAGCATGAGCACGACGGGCAGCAGCACGACCATGAGCGCGACCCCGAACCGGGGACGGCGGGCGTCCTCGTCGGTGCGCGCCTCGCCCAGGAACACGTCGGGCGGCGGCAGGACGACCCACCGGGCCAGCGGCTTGGCCAGCAGCGGGCCGGCGATGATCACGGTGGGGATCGCGACCAGGAGGCCGAGGCCCAGGGTCGTGCCCAGGTCGGCGCCCAGCGCGTCGATCGCGATGAGCGGCCCGGGGTGGGGCGGCACCAGCCCGTGCAGAGCGGAGAGCCCGGCCAGGGCGGGGATCCCGAGCACGATCATGGAGAGCTTCGACCGCCGGGCCGCGAGCATCACGACCGGGATCAGCAGGACGACGCCGACCTCGAAGAAGAGCGGGATCCCGATGACGAACGCGATGAGGGCCATCGCCCAGGGCAGCCGCTGCACGGGGGTCCGGGACAGGATCGCGTCCACGATCTCGTCCGCGCCGCCGCTGTCGATGAGCAGCTTGCCGATGATCGCGCCGAGCGCGATGAGCAGCCCGACACCGGCGACGGTGGTCCCGACGCCGGCGACGAAGCTGGTGAACGCGTCCTGGTAGCCGATCCCGGCCAGCACCGCGAGCACACCGGCGCCGAGCGTCAGGGCCAGGAACGGGTGCATCTTGAGGCCGACGATGAGCGCGACGATGACCAGGATGCCGATGATCGCCGCGATGATGAGCTGGGTCTCGCCGACCCCCTCCGCGGCCGCGGTGACGAGCTGCTGGGAGATCATGAGCGCTCCTCGGACAGGTGGAGGGCAGCCATCGCGCGGTCGGCCACGGCGTCGGGCGGTTCCTCGACGGAGATCGTCACGCCGTCCTCGGCGTCCGTCAGCGGCTCGAGGGTGGCGAGCTGGGACGTGAGCAGGGACGTCGGCATGAAGTGCCCGGCACGGTGCTCCATGCGGTCCTCGAGCAGCGCGGCCGGAGCCTCGAGCTGCACGAACCGCACGCGCCCTTCGGCCTCGCGCAGCAGGTCCCGGTAGACGACCTTGAGTGCCGAGCACGTGACGACGGCGCTCTCACCGGCCCGCGACCTCGCGGTCATCCAGTCCCGGATGGCGCGCAGCCACGGCCAGCGGTCCTCGTCGGTGAGGGGCTCGCCGGCGGACATCTTGGCGATGTTCTGCGGCGGGTGGAACTCGTCCGCCTCCGCGTACGGCCACCCGAGCCGCTCGGCCAGGATGCGGGCGACGGTCGTCTTGCCCGATCCGGCGACCCCCATGACGACGACGTGCACGATCTCGGTCATGTAGCGACGCCCCTGTCCGCCGGCCCCCTGCTGCCTCTGGGAGCCTTGCACGGGCGGTCCGAGCGCGCGCGGCGAGAGACGTCAGCGGGCGAGCACCCGGGCGAGGGCCTCCGACATGTCGAGCGACTCTCCGTCCTTGCCCCCGGCCCCGATGACCAGCGGGGGAGCGGACGGCTCCGGGGTGACGCCGCGGAACCGCGCGGCGAGGCTCGACGGCGTGGTCAGCACGTAGAACCTGCCCTCGGTGTCCACGGCGACGGTCTCGTCGCGGCGCAGGTACCAGCCGGTCAGCGGAGTCCGGTAGCGGGTCCGGCCGTCGTAGCTGCGTGCCGACAGCGGGACCGGCGCGGGTCCGAACTTCAGTGCACGGCGCAGGAACGCGTCGATCTGCTCCTGCGCCTGCGCCGACTCGGCGCGCTGCCGGCCCGCCAGCAGCTCGCCGTGCGCCGCCGCCGCTGCCCGACGCTCCTCGCGCCAGGCCGCGGCCGCGTCAGCCTTCTCCTCGGTCACGTCGACCCCTCGCGGGTGGACCCGTCAGTGGGAGGACGCGGCTGCGTCGTCCTTGGCGGGCTGCTCGTCCGGGGCATCGGCAGCCGGGGGAGCGTCCTTGACCTCAGGGCTCTCCGGCTCGGCGTCGTCGACGGGGGCGTCCTTGGACGGCTCCGCCTCGTCGGTCCGCGGCTCCGGGACGACGGGCACCGCGGCCGACACCGGCGCCGGGCGCGACTTCGTGGGTCGGGACGCAGGCCGGGCCGGCTTCCCGGCGGGGGCCGGGGCTGAGTCGTCCGACGTCGCGCTCGACGCCTTCGCCGCGGAAGCCTCGCTGGACCCCGCGTTCGCCGGCTTCCCCTTCTGCTCCTTCTCGAACGCTGCCTCGGCGCGTGTCGCGCGGTCCAGCGTGGCGCGGTCGGGGTTGTGGCCGAGCAGGTTGCGCAGCTCGTCGAGGTAGGACGTGATCGACTCGCGCTGGCGGTTGAGGTCCTCGACCTGCCGCGTCGCGGACGTTCGCTCCCGCTCCGACTCGATCATCGCGTCGGAGATCTGCTTCTCGGCGTGCTCGCGGGCCTCCGCGACCACCCGGTCCGCGTTCTTGCGGGCGTTGGAGATGAGCTCCTTGGCGTGCTGCTCGGCGTCGGTGCGCACCTTGTCGGCCTGCGCCAGCGCCTTGGCCACCCGCTGCTCGGCCTCGGCGGCGTGCGCCTCGGCGTCGCGGACCAGACGCTCGGTCTCGGCGCGCGCGGTCTCGTGGCGGTCGGCGTCCTCGCGCTCGGCGGCCTCGCGACGCGATGCGATCGTCAGCTCGGCGTCGGCCAGCTGCTGCTCCGCGGAGCGGACCATCTCGTCGGCGTGGGTCTTCGCCGACGTGGTCAGCTCGGCCGCGGCACGACGCGCCTCGGTGAGGGCACGCTCGCCCTCGAGGCGGGTGCGCTCGCGCAGCTCCGAGGTCTCGCGGTCAGCGGACGCGCGCAGCTCGCCGGTCTCGCGCGCCGTGACCTCCTGCAGCTCGGCCGCCTCGCGGGTCGTGACGTCGCGCAGGTGCGACGTCTCGTGCGTGGCCCGCTCGCGCAGCTCGGTGGTCTCGCGCTCGGCCTGCGCGCGCAGGTCGGTGGCGTACCGCTCGGCGTCGCCGCGCAGGGCGACGACGGTCTGCTCGGCGTCGGCCCGCTGGGCCCCGAGCTCGTCGGCTGTCTTGGAGCGCAGCTCCCCGGTCTCGCGCTCGGCCTGGGCGCGCACGAAGGCCGCGTACTGCTCGGCCTCGACCCGCAGCGCCGCGACCTCGGCCGCGACCCGCTGCTGGAGGGCAGCCGCGTCCCGCTCGGCGGCCGCGCGCACGCCGTCCGCGTACTCCTGGGTCTGCACCCGCAGGGAGGTGACCTCCTCGGCAGCCTGCTGACGGGCGGCTCCCACCTCGGCCGCGACGTCGCTGCGCTGCTGGGCCACGTACCGGTCGACCTCGATGCGGGCCGCCGCGAGCTCGCCCTCGACCCGCTGGCGCAGCTCGGTGGTGTCGGCGTCGGCGCTCTGGCGCAGGTCCTGCGCGTAGCGCTCGGCCTCCTCGCGCTGGGCGGTGGTCTCGGCCTCGGAGCGCGCACGGAGCTCGCTCGCGGTGCGCTCGGTCGCGATGCGCAGCTGCGTCGCCTCGTGCTCGACGCTCGCGCGCAGCGTGCCCAGCTCGCGCTCGAGCGAGCTGCGACGCTCGCTCTCCTCGGTGGTGATCGCGCTCTGGATGCGGGCGGCCTCGCGCTCCGCGGAGCCGACCAGCTCCTCCGCGCGGCGCTGCGCGGCCAGGAGCGTGCTCTCGGCCTCCGCCGCGGCCGTCGTCTTGACCTCGTCGGCCTCACGGCGGGCGGTGGCGACGACCTCGGCGACCTCGTTCTCCGCGCGCGCCCTCAGCTGGCCCGACGAGAGCTTGGCGCGGGCGAGCGCGTCGGCCGCCTGGGCGTTGGCCTGTGTGACCACGTCCGAGGACTGCTCCTCTGCGGACCGCAGCAGCTGCTCGATGCGCGAGCCCAGACCGGAGTAGGTGGGGCGCTCGGCCTCCCGCAGCTGGCGGTGCGCCTCGGAGAGCTCACCCGCCACCTGCATGGCGCGTCCGTCGAGGGACTCGACCTGGGCGCGGGCGTCGGCGAGGGCCTTCTCCAGCCCGGAGATGCGGGCGTCGACGGCTTCGCGTTCGTAGCCGCGGAAGTTGACGACGGGGAAGGGGGTCCGGGCGTCGGGCACGAGCAGTCCTCCTGGGCACGGGGCTCCGTGCGAGCGGCCTCGGTCGAGGCGCTCGTCGACTTCCGGAGCCCGCCGGTCAGGATACGCGTGTTCGCGGTGCTGTGGTCAGGACCCTGCCCGGTACGCACACCGCGGAGGATCCGTCCACTCGATCCCGGTTCGGCCGTGACGTGCCCCTCTGCCTATCCTGGGGTTTCTCTTCCCTGGAGGATCCTGCGTGCTCAAGCGTCTGATCATCGCCGCCGTCGGCGTCGCCGG
>NZ_JBFUHU010000198.1:0-7015 GCF_056402235.1 Cellulomonas sp. P4_B5_2 | reverse complement strand
ACCACCGAGGGCACCTACCGGGACCTGGTGGCCCGGGTGGCCGACCGCCCCGCGGCGTGGCACCCGGCCGCCTGGGCCGCCGAGGCCAGCAACCTCATCGAGTTCTTCGTGCACACCGAGGACGTGCGCCGGGGCGCCGGACCGGTGGCTGCGCGTGAGCTGGACCCCGACCTCGTCGAAGCCCTGTGGAGCCAGCTCAAGCGGACGGGAGGGCTGCGCCTGCGCAGCGTCCCGGTGGGCGTCGTCCTGGTCCGCTGCGACGGCGTGCGGCACCACCTGCGCTCACCGAAGGGCGATCACGGCACCGTCGTGGTCCACGGGGAGGTCGGCGAGCTCGCGCTCTACCTGCTCGGGCGCGGGGCCGCCGCCGACATCACGATCGACGGTGACCGGAACGATCTCAGCACGATCCAGAAGGTCCTGCCCTCGAGCTAGCCGGCAGCCTGCTCCGGGTGCCCGGTGGCCAGGATGTCGACCACGAAGGCGACCGTCTGGCCTGCCAGCTCCTCGCTGTCGGTGACGCCGAGGGCGTAGGTCGGCGGGACGACCAGCATGACCTGGCTGCCGACCGGTTGGTCGACGAGGCCCTCGGCCCAGGCCTGGACGTCCTGCAGGGAGAACGAGACCGGGAGCCCGTGCGACCACGTGGAGTCGAACGCCTCTCCGGTCGTCCAGGCGAAGCCCGTGTACTGCACGGTCACGACGTCGCTCGCCCCGACCTGCTCACCGGAGCCGCGGACCAGCGGCTGCGCGACGAGGGTCGTCGGTGGCTCGGTACCGGTCGGGGTGATCGACGGGGCGCCCGAGGCGTCCAGCGTCACCACCGGGAGGTTCGGGACCGGCGGCACGGGCTCACCCTCCGCGCGGGTGGGCAGCACGTCGACGACCGTCACGGTCGGGTAGTCCGACGCGCCCGAGCCGCTCCCCGGGCTCACCTGGAGCAGCCGTGCCCCGACCTGCTGCCCCCGGAGCGTCTCGTACAGGTCCGTGCCGAGGTCCTCCTCCGTCAGCAGCATCGCCGTCGGGTTGGACGAGTAGCTCTCCTTGACCAGGGACGCGTCCGTGGCGTCCTCGAGCCAGAAGTCGATGAGCACCGGCGCTCCCTCGGCCAGCTCGGCGCCCGTGCCCGGCCAGATCTGCTCCGTGCGCGTCGCGTCGACCTGCAACGGCGTGACGTAGGTGATCGTCGGCGCCTCACCCGGCTCCCCCGACACCGTGACCGCGGCGGGTTCGGTCTCCGGGGTGGTGCACCCGGTGAGGGTGATCAGCGCGATCGCCAGACCGGCGACCAGGGCTCGGCCCTGCAGTCGTCGCACGTCGTTCCTTCCAGCTCCTGGGTCCGTCACGCGATCGCGCAGGACCGCCACACTGTACGGCGCCGTCCTGGGCGCTCGTCCTACATGGACTCGATGAGCCGGTCCACCCGCTCGTCCACGCTCCGGAACGGGTCCTTGCACAGGACGGTGCGCTGCGCCTGGTCGTTGAGCTTGAGGTGCACCCAGTCGACGGTGTAGTCACGGCGGGCATCCTGCGCGGCCCGGACGAAGTCWCCCCGGAGCTTGGCCCGGGTGGTCTGCGGCGGCACGGCGGTGGCCTCGAAGATCTCCAGGTCCGTGGTCACGCGCTCGACCATGCCCTTGGCGGCCAGCAGGTTGTAGAGGCCCTCGGTGCGGGAGATGTCGTGGTACGCCAGGTCGAGGCGCTGCACCCGGACGTCGGACAGCTCCAGGTCGTGCTTGGCGCGGTAGCGCTCGATGAGCTTGTACTTGATCACCCAGTCCAGCTCGCGGTCCACGAGCGTGAGGTCGCCGGTGCGCATCGCACGCAGCCCGCGCTCCCACAGGTCGAGCACCTGCTTGTTCTCCGGGCTCGGACCGCCCTCGGAGGCCAGGAAGTCCGTCACCCGCGTGAGGTACTCCTCCTGCAGGTCGATCGCGGTGACCGTCCGGCCGTTCGCCATGGTCACCGGGTGCATGCCCGTGAGGTCGTGGCTGATCTCCCGGATCGCGCGGATCGGGTTCTCCAGGGCCATCTCCCGCATGGGGACGCCGGCCTCGATCATCCGCAGCAACAGGTCCGTGGTGCCGACCTTGAGCATCGTGGTGGTCTCGGACATCGACGAGTCGCCCACGATCACGTGCAGGCGGCGGTAGTGCTCGGCGTCCGCGTGCGGCTCGTCGCGCGTGTTGATGATCGGCCGGGACCGGGTGGTGGCGCTGGAGACCGCCTCCCAGATGTGGTCCGCGCGCTGCGACAGGCAGTAGACCGCCCCCCGCGGCGTGGTGAGCACCTTGCCCGCGCCCGTGAGGATCTGGCGCGTGATGAGGAAGGGCACCAGCACGTCCGACAGCCGCGAGAAGTCGCCCTGCCGGCGCACCAGGTAGTTCTCGTGGCAGCCGTAGGAGTTGCCGGCCGAGTCGGTGTTGTTCTTGAACAGGTGGATCGTGCCGGGCAGGCCCTCGTGCTCGAGCCGCTGCTGCGCGTCCGCGACGAGCCCCTCGAGGATCCGTTCGCCCGCACGGTCGTGCGTGACCAGCTGGCGGACGTCGTCGCACTCGGCGGTGGCGTACTCGGGGTGCGAGCCGACGTCGAGGTACAGGCGCGACCCGTTGCGCAGGAACACGTTCGACGAACGACCCCAGGCGACGACCTTGCGGAAGAGGTAGCGCGCGACCTCGTCGGCCGACAGCCCGCGACCGTCCTGGGCGGCGCACGTCACGCCGTACTCCGTCTCCAGGCCGAAGATCCGCCTGTCCATCGCCGTGCTCCCTCCGTCGCCCGGTCCGGTGTCCTCAGTCTGCGTCCAGCAGGTCCTCCAGCAGCGCCCCGGCCAACCGCCGGAAGGTGCGTCGGAGTCGCGTCCGGTCGAGCACCGCGACCTCCAGCTGCGCCGCGGGGATCGTCCGCGCCTCGCCGCCCTCGTCCGCCGGTGAGCCGAGCGTGCGCACGGCGAGCGCGAGAACCTCGGGCAGCGTGAGCCCGGCACGCCACTCCTGGGCGAGCAGCCCGCCGAGCCGTTCGGCCTGGCCGCCCATCACGACGTAGCCGTGCTCGTCGGTCACGGAGCCGTCGTACGCCAGCCGGTAGATCTGGTCGCCGGCCGGGGCCCGCCCCACCTCGGCCACGACGATCTCGACCTCGAGCGGCTTGGACTCCGTCGTGAACGAGGTGCCGAGCGTCTGCGCGTAGGCGTTGGCCAGCCCGCGCGCGGTGACGTCCTCCCGGTCGTAGGAGTAGCCGCGCAGGTCGGCGTAGCGCACACCGGCGACCCGCAGGTTCTCGAACTCGTTGTACTTGCCGACGGCCGCGAAGCCGATCCGGTCGTAGATCTCGGAGATCTTGTGCAGCGCGCGCGACGCGTTCTCGGTGGCGAACGCGATGCCGTCGTCGTACTGCAGGACCACGACGGACCGTCCGCGGGCGATGCCCTTGCGCGCGTAGTCCGCCCGGTCCTTCATCAGCTGCTCGGGCGAGACGTAGAACGGCATGCTCATCGCGCACCCCCACGGCTCTCGTGCGAGCGGCGTCGTTCCTGCTCGACCTGCTCCGCGACCGCGGCCAGGTCGGCATCGCTGACCCGCAGATACCCGGACTCCGTGACGGTCGCGACGACCGGCCAGATCCCCCGCGTGTGGTCCGGACCGCCGGTTGCCGAGTCGTCGTCGGCCGCGTCCACGAGCGCCTCGACGGCCACGCGGATCGCACCGGGGGCGTCCAGCCCCGGCCGCCACAGCTTCTTGAGCGAGCCGCGCGCGAAGACGGAGCCCGACCCGACCGCGTGGTGGTCGTGCTCCTCGTACCGGCCGCCCGTGACGTCGTAGGAGAAGATCCGCCCGAGCCGACGGTCCAGGTCGAAGCCGCCGAACAGCGGGACGACCGCCAGCCCCTGCATGGCCATGCCCAGGTTCCCGCGGATCATCGTCGCGAGCCGGTTCGCCTTGCCGTCGAGCGACAGCAGGCTGCCCTCGATCTTCTCGTAGTGCTCGAGCTCCAGCTGGAAGAGCCGGACCAGCTCCACGGCGAGCCCCGCGGTGCCGGCGATGCCGACGGCTGAGTACTCGTCGGCCGGGAAGACCTTCTCGATCTCCCGGCTCGCGATCATCGACCCCATGGTCGCGCGGCGGTCACCGGCCATGACGATCCCGCCCTCGAAGCCGAGCGCCAGGATGGTGGTGCCGTGCGGCGCGTGCACCTCTCCGGCCGGCCGGTTACCCGGCAGCAGCTGCGGGGCGTGGCCGGACAAGAACTCCACGAACGACGACGAGCCGGGGGTCGTGAACGCGTGCGGCAGCCGCCCGGAAGCGGACGTGTCGTGTGAGCTCATCGGCGGTCACTGACCGCCCTTCTGCACGAACCCGCGCACGAACTGCTCGGCGTTGGACTCCAGGACGTCGTCGATCTCGTCGAGCAGCGCGTCGACCTCCGCGTCCCGCGACTGCGCGCTCGGCGCTGCCGGGGCGGGCGTGTCCGGGCCGTCGTCCGGCTCCGCGTCCTCGCGGCGCGGGCGTACGTGTTCCTGACCAGCCATGGTGACCTCCCGGGGTGCCAGACGACGTGCTGACGCCCACCCTAGGCCCATCTCCCGACGCTCCCGGTCCCGACGCCCACGGTGCGGACGAGCGAGCGGGCGAACTCGTGCCGGCCGGCCGGCGTCGCTACGCGCCGAGCGCGTCGAGCAGGGCCGTGGCGTCGGGGCTCCGGTCCAGGAGCTCGCCCACGTGCGCGTGCRTCCCGCGCAACGGGTCGCGCATCGGGACCCGCTGGAGCGTCGCCGCGCCCGGCACGTCGAACACGACGGAGTCCCAGCTCGCCGCGGAGATCTCGCCGCCGTACCGMGCGACCGCCTCGCCGCGGAAGTACGCCCGGGTGTCGCGGGGCGGGTGCAGCACGGCGTCGGCCACCTGCTCGGGGGTCACCAGCAGCTCGACCGCACCGGCCTGGACCAGCCGGTGGTACAGGCCGCGTTCGGGCCGCACGTCGGACCACTGCAGGTCCATCGCCGCCAGCCGCGGGTGGTCCCACGCCAGCCGGTCGCGGCGGCGCATCCCCTCCAGCAGCCGGAGCTTGGCCAGCCACTCGACCTCCCGGGCGCACGACGCGGGGTCCGTGTCCAGCCGGTCGAGCAGGGACTCCCACCGGGTCAGCACGTCCGTCGTCTGGGCGTCGGGCTCGTCGCCGACGTGAGCCAGCGCCGTGCGCACCGCCGCGAGGTACTCGCGCTGCACCTCCAGGGCCGTCAGCCGACGCCCGTCGGTGAGCTCGAGGCGCGCGGTGAGGCTCAGGTCGTGGCTGACCACGTGGACGGCCTGCACGGGGTCCCGCAGGGTCAGCCGGTCGATCGCAGCCAGCGCTCCCCCGGCACCGCCCTCGGCGACCGCGCGCTCGATGAGCCACAGGACCAGCGACGTGGTGCCCAGTCGCAGATAGGTGGCCACCTCGAGCATCGTCGCGTCGCCGATGATCACGTGCAGACGCCGCCACCGGTCCGGGTCTGCGTGGGGCTCGTCGCGCGTGTTGATGATCGGGCGGCGCAGCGTCGTCTCCAGGCCGATCTCGGCCTCCATGTAGTCGGCCCGCTGCGACAGCTGGAAGCCCTGCTCCTCGCCGCGCTGACCGAGACCGACGCGGCCGGCCCCCGTGAACACCTGGCGGGTGACGAAGAACGGGATCAGCCGGGCCGCCAGGTCGCTGAAGGGCACGGCCCGGTCGACGAGGTAGTTCTCGTGCATGCCGTAGGTGGCGCCCTTGCCGTCCACGTTGTTCTTGTACAGGGCGACGTCCGGCAGCGCGGCGGTGGACGCCAGGGCCCGCACCGACGCCAGCATGACGCGCTCGCCGGCGCGGTCCCAGCGCACAGCGTCGAGCGGGTTGGTGACCTCGGGCGACGAGTACTCCGGGTGCGCGTGGTCGACGTACAGGCGTGCGCCGTTGGTGAGGATGACGTTCGCCGCGCCGGGGTCCTCGTACTCCTCGGTGGTGGCGCGCGGCAGGGCCTGCGGCCCGTCACCGGAGGGCGCCGGCTTCTCCGGGTCGTCCGTCAGCAGGGACGGGTGGGCCGACGCGCGCTGCAGGTGGAACCCGCGGGCGTCGTGCAGCGGGTCCTCGTCGTCGTAGTCCCACCGCGCCTTGGTGCGGGCACCCTCGCGGGCCGCCGCGTGCACCGCGACCACGTGGCTGGACAGCAGCATGGGGTTGGYCAGAGGACGTCCGGGCTGGAGGATCCCGTACTCGGTCTCGATCCCCATCACGCGGCGCACGGTCACCCGTCCACCCTAGGACGGTGCGACCGCGCGCCAGGACATCCGTCCGTCAGAGGTACTGCCCCGTGCTCGTGACGTTCTCGATGGTGCGCGAGCCCTCCGCGCCCTTCTTGCCCTGCACGATCGTGCGGATGAAGACGATGCGCTCGCCCTTCTTGCCGGAGATGCGCGCCCAGTCGTCCGGGTTGGTGGTGTTCGGCAGGTCCTCGTTCTCGCGGAACTCGTCCACGCACGCCGTCAGCAGGTGCTCGACGCGGATCCCGCGCTGACCGTTCTGCAGGAAGTCCTTGATCGCCGACTTCTTCGCCCGGTCGACGACGTTCTGGATCATCGCCCCGGAGTTGAAGTCCTTGAAGTACAGGACCTCCTTGTCGCCGCTGGCGTACGTGACCTCGAGGAACCGGTTCTCGTCGCTCTCCGTGTACATCCGCTCGACCACACGCGTGATCATCGCCTCGACGGCCGCCGACGTGGAACCGCCGTGCTCGGCGATGTCGTCGGGGTGGATGGGCAGCGTCGGCACCAGGTACTTGCCGAAGATCTCCCGCGCGCCCTCCGCGTCCGGTCGCTCGATCTTGATCTTCACGTCGAGACGGCCAGGCCGCAGGATCGCGGGGTCGATCATGTCCTCGCGGTTCGACGCGCCGATGACGATGACGTTCTCGAGCCGCTCGACGCCGTCGATCTCGCTGAGCAGCTGCGGCACGATCGTCGTCTCGACGTCGCTGGACACGCCGGTCCCGCGGGTTCGGAAC
>NZ_JBFUHU010000197.1:0-7067 GCF_056402235.1 Cellulomonas sp. P4_B5_2 | reverse complement strand
AGGTCGAAGATGCGCCGACTTGACGCCACGCAGCTTTCCGCCCGGGCGGCGGGTGCGAGGCCGCGGCGTCGACCACGCGCAGGCCCCAGCGCCCCAGCGTGCGCAGCGCGTCGGTGCCCACCGCGTCGACCTCCGCCGGGTCGAGCAGGGTCAGGCCGCGCGCGCCCCGCACCACGCGACCGTCGGCGAGGGGCACCGGCAGCGCCCCGAGGGCCTCCCGGGCGCGGGCGTCGTCCGCCAGCGGGTCCAGTGCCCCGTACAGCTCGGCCCACGTGCCGTCGTCGACCGCGGGCAGCTCCTCCACCACGTCGGCGAGGTTGCGCTCCTCCACACCGAGCGCCCGCGCCTGACCCTCCCGACCGACCGGCACGACGACCAGCCCGGCGACCCTCCGCCCCAGCGCCGCCATGGCACGCGGGTGGTTGCTGGCGCCGTCGGCGAGCATCACGGCGCGGTCGGGGGCGACGAGCGGGTGGGGGCTGTCGTCGACCGACCCCGCGGCGCGGCGCAGCAGGGGCGTCCGCGCGAGCCGCTCGACGACCAGGTCCCGCAGCGTTCCGTCGAGGGCGCCCTCCGCCAGCCCGGTCGGCACCAGGGCCAGCGGGTCGTGGTCGGCCTCGGCCCGCTCGTGCGCCAGCCGCGCGTACGCGGTCGCGGCGTGCTCGAGCACCGTGTCCGCCAGCCGGCCGGGCGCCACGTGCCGCCGCGTGGGGTCCAGCGGGAGGGTGGCGACGAGCAGCGCGGGGATGCTGCACGGCTCGTCGGTGGGTGTGGGGGCGTGCACGACGGCCGGCCAGCTCACACCCTTCACGCGCGGCACCGCCCACGTGACCCGCCACGTGCGCGCGCTGCGCTCCTCGACCGGGCGGTCGGCGACGACCTCGAGGGGCAGGTCCCCCTCGGCCGCCACGACCACCCAGCGGTCCTCGACGTCCGCGAACCGGCGCGAGGGGGCGTCCGAGGTGTGGTCCTCGACCACGATCTCCACCAGTCCCGGCAGGGCCAGGAGCAGCGGGTCGCCGACCTCGCGCAGCAGCGCGCGGACCTCGTCGGCCGCGACCTCGTCCCGCAGCTGCAGGACCACCGCGGTGTCGTACCCCGCGGGTGGGCGTCCGTCCGCGGGGAGCGGGAGGCGCAGGGCCGGGAGCGAGCCGTCGCGCCGGCGGACCTCCTCGGCGAGCGCCGGGACGTCCGCGGAGGCCTCGCTCAGCAGCTCCGCGGTGTCGCGGGCGGAGAACCGCACGCCGCCCGTCGTCGACAGCAGGGAGACCTCGTCGGCCACCGCACGGACGGCCGCGAAGCCGACGCCGTACCGGCCCACCATGCCCTCGTGGCTGTCGCGCTTCGACGACGCCCGCATGGACGACAGCGACGCCACACCGTCGGCGTCGAGCGGGCTGCCCGTGTTGGCGGCGACCAGCGCGGTGGTGCCGTCGTCCGCGTGCGCGAGACGCAGGAGCAGCCGGCCGGGGACGTCCGCGCGGGTGGCGGCGTCGGCCGCGTTCTGCGCCAGCTCGACCAGGACCCGGTCGCGGTAGTAGCCGCGGGCGTGGTCCTCCTCGGTGTTGGCGTCCTCGCGCAGTCGAGCCGGCGAGGCGCGCCACGCCCCCAGGACGGCCGCGCGGAGGGCAGCCGTCCCGAAGGCGTCGGTGGTCACGGCTCCGGGTCGGGGCGTGCGGCGGGCTGGTCCGCGGCGGCCGCGTCGGGGTCGACGGCCGCGTCGGGCTCGGGGGCGGTGTCGGGCTCGTCGGCCGGCTCCGCGACTTCGGCTTCGGTGGCGTCCACCGCGTCGACCGCGTCGACCTCGACAGGGGCGTCGACGGTGTCGTCATCGACCGTTGCCTCGACGGCGTCGTCGGCGACCGGGGCGTCGATCGTCTCCTCGGGCGCCGACGCCTGCGGGGCGGCCTGTGCGGCGGAGGACTGCGCGAGGTTGACCAGCTCCAGGCTGAGCTCGTCGATCAGCGGGTCGGCGGCGGGCCAGTCGGTMGGCGGGGCCTCGGAGTCGGTCTCGGAGTGCGCACCGCAGCCGTGGTCGACGCTCACCACGGTGCCGTCGTCGGGCGACCACTGGTTGGCGCACACACCGAACACGGTGCCGAGCGAGCCCTGGATCGGGACCAGGAACCCGCAGCTGCCGCACGCCGCGGCGGACGCCAGCGAGCCGGCACTCGTCGGACCGTGCGGGCCGCGGTACCAGCGCTCGGCGGCCTCGTCGCGACCCTGCGGCGAGAGCACCCGCACGCGGGCGAGCGCGAGCTCGTCGATCGCCACGTCGTCGAGCTCGGGGTCCCCGGTCGGGGTCCAGCCGGGCTCGAGGCGCGGGTCGTCGGCCTTGAAGGGCAGCACGTCGCCGGGTCCGATGTCGCCCGGGCGGATGCGCTCGGACCACGGCAGCCAGGCCTGGCCGAGCACGGCGTCGGGACCGGGCAGCAGCTCGGCCTCGCAGACCGTGGCCGTGCGACCGCGCGGCACGCGGGCGACCGTGACGGTCCACTCCCAGCCGCGGTAGCCACGGGCGGCGGAGGCGAACCGGTGCGACACCAGCCGCTCCCCCTCGATGACGAGGCCGAGGTACTCGCCGACGTCGGAGGGGTCCTCCGCGAGGCCGATCGCGACCTCGCGCGCCAGGTCGACGGCGGATCCGAGGACCGCGTCCTTGGTAGCTGCAGCCATGCTCAGGCCTCGATGTCGTCCGCGACGGCGCGCAGGAGCGAGGCGTACTGCTCCCCCCGCGCCTTCTCGGGGTAGCGGCCACGACGCAGGTCGTTGCCGACTCGGTCGAGGACCTTGATGAGGTCCTCGATGATGACGGCCATGTCGTCTGCGGGCTTGCGCGCCGCCTTGGCGACAGAGGGCACCGGGTCCAGCAGCTTGACGGACAGGGCCTGCGGGCCGCGGCGGCCGTCGGCGACGCCGAAGTCGACCTTCGCGCCGGGCTTCGGAGCCGTGACGCCCTCGGGCAGCGCGGAGGCGTGCAGGAAGACCTCGCCGCCGTCGTCGCTGGCGATGAACCCGAAGCCGCGCTCGGTGTCGAACCACTTGACCTTGCCGGTTGGCACGGTGAACCCCGTTCATGAGAAGAAGACGTACTGGCCACAAGGTTACCGGCCACGGCACCCGAAAATCCCCGTGCGCCGGTCGCGGAAGCCTGACCGGCCGCGCCGCGTTGCGGTGAGGATGACCCCGACCTCCCCGCGCGACCGGCTCGACGGGCTGCGCGCCGCGACCGTCGAGCGCCTCGCCGCGCTCGAGGGCGAGCACCGCGCGGTCGTCGACGCCTCACGCGACAGCAACGCGGACGACGAGCACGACCCGGAGGGCGCGACGATCGCGTTCGAGCGGGCCCAGGTCGACGCCCTCGCGCGCGACGCCGTCGAACGGCTCACCTCGATCGACGCGGCGCTCGCGCGGCTCGACGACGGGACGTACGGCATCTGCACGGTGTGCGGGGAGCCGATTGCACCGGCCCGGCTCGAGGCACGACCCACCGCGACGACGTGCGTGGGCTGCGCCGGTGCCGCCCCGCGCTGATCTGGCTGCGAAGGTCCGGCTGACCCGGTCTCAGTCGATGTCGAGGAGCTCGGCGTCGAGCAGCCCTGCGTCGACCGCGAGCGCCGCGCTGGTGCGGAGCTCGGCGAGCGCCAGCTCGTCGCCCTCGAGCCGGGATCGGACCGCGTCGTAGATCTCGCGCGCTCGGTGGGGTGCGATGTCGAGCATCTGCGTCATGCACCGCCACCACACCAGCTGCGCGTCGCCGTGGAACCCGTGGGCCCGGAGCCGCAGCAGCGCAGCGACCCCGTCGAGGACGTCCTCGCCGGGGCCGGTCGGGTCGGTGAGGCGGCGCGCGCAGTCCGCCACGCTCGCACCCGCCTGGTCGTCCCACCGCGACTGGTGGCGCAGGGTCAGGGCGTGCAGCGTCGGGTCGCCCAGGGCACCCGCGGCGACCATCGCGAGTCGGTGGACGGACCCGTCGGCGCGGCTGAGCCCGGCCCGCACGTACGGCACCGCCCGCTCGTCCCGCCGGAGCGCCAGCCCCACGAGCGCCTGGTGACGCGTGGCGACGTCGATGTCGTCGAGCCGGTCGGCGAGCGCGTCGCGCAGCTCGGGTGTGTCGACCTGCTGCCACTGCTGGCCGAGCGCGAAGCACGCCCAGTCCCGCACGTCGGGGTCGAGGTCCGCGGTCAGCCCGATCGCCGTCGCGAGCAGCTCGGCGCCCGGTTCGTCCTCGGTGAGGTAGGGCAGCTGGGCCGCCACCGCCTTGCGGACGGCCGCGCTGTCGTGACCGACGAGCGCGACGACCACTCCCGCGTCCGGCGGGCCCGCTGCYCCGATGGCGTCGCACAGATCGGCCGCGTCGACGACGGTGACGATCCTGAGTGCCATGGCGAGAGTCTGGGGGACAGAAGGTCCGTGCGTGTCCCCTTTCGCCGCCCTACCGGGTGAGCCTGATCGACTCCGCTACGCGCCCGCCGCCAGCCGGTCCATCGCGAGCGCCGCCAGCACGGCCGGGCCGACCGCCAGCGACTCCTCGGCGAACCGTGCGTGCGCGGAGTGGTTGTACGCCGCCGTCGCCGGGTCCTCGCCGACGGGTGTGGCACCGAGCGCGAGGTACGCACCCGGCACCTGCTGCAGCACGTAGGAGAAGTCCTCCGCGCCGGAGAGCGGCTGCGGCATCGTCAGGTACGCCTGCTCGCCGAAGAGTCCGCGGACCACGCCCGCGGCCCGGTCGACCTCGACGGGCGTGTTCGAGGTGACGGGGTATCCGCGCTGGTAGTCGACGGTGGCGGTCAGCCCGTGCGCCGCGGCGATCCCCTCCACCACCCGCGTCAGCCGCTCGGGCACCGCCCCGTGCGTGGTCTCGGAGAAGGTGCGGACCGTCGCCTCGAGTACCGCGGTCGACGGGATCACGTTGTCGGTGGTGCCGGCCGCGATCCTGCCCACCGTGACGACGACGGGGTCGAACACGTTGAACTGCCGGGTGACCATGGCCTGGAGCGCCAGGACGATCTCGGCCGCGACCGGCACGGGGTCGGCCGCGAGGTGCGGCATCGACCCGTGACCGCCCCGCCCGTGGACGGTGACGTGCACGGTGTCGGCGGCGGCCAGCGCGGTGCCGTACCTCGACGCGACCAGGCCGCTGGGCAGCACGGACGACAGGACGTGCAGGCCGTACGCGGCGACGACCCGTGACCCCGCCGCGTCCAGCACGCCCTCGTCGATCATCAGCCGCGCACCGTGGTCTCCCTCCTCGCCGGGCTGGAACATGAGGACGACGTCGCCGGCGATCTCGTCGCGACGGGAGGCCAGCAACCGCGCCGCACCGACGAGCCCCGCCACGTGCAGGTCGTGGCCGCACGCGTGCATGACCCCGTCGCGCTCGGAGGCGAACGGCTCACCCGAGGCCTCGGTGACCGGCAGCGCGTCCATGTCCCCGCGCAGCAGGACGGCGGGGCCGGGCCGCCCGCCGCGCAGGACCGCGACGACGGACCTGAGGCCGGCGCCGGTGCTCACCTCCAGCCCGAGCGGGGCGATCGCGTCCAGGACGAGCTGCTGGGTCACCGGGAGGTCGAGGCCGATCTCGGGGCTGCGGTGCAGGGCGCGCCGCAGCTCGACGAGCGACGGGAGCTGCGCCTCGGCGTCGGACCGGAGGCCGGCCAGCAGGTCGGAGGAGAGGGGCACGGGTGGACCTCCACGGGTGGGCTGCGAGGTGCGGGCCGTCCGAGAGTGCCAGACCCGGTCGGTCTCCCGAGCGGCACCGCGCCCGTTACCCACCAGTAGCCGAGGCCTCCGTACCCCACGCACGGCACGTAAGGTTGTGCGGATGCCCACCTTCACCGGTTATCTGCGGGAACGCAGCGACGACGAGCTCGTCGCGCTCCTGCGCAGCCGACCGGACCTGGCGTCGCCGTCGCCCGCGACCCTGTCGTCGTTGGCGGTCCGCGCCACCAGCCGGTCGAGCCTCGAGCGCGCGCTCGCCGCGGTCGACGCCAGCGTGCTGCAGGTCCTGGAAGCGGTCGTCGCCCTGTCCGAGCCCGGTCCCGTCACCGCGGCCGACCTGCCCCGCGCGATCGGCGCGACCGACGACGCGGGTGTCGCGCTGGTGGAGCGCGCCCTCCGCCTGGCGATCGTCAGCACCCTGGTCTACCCGGACTCCGAAGCCGCTGACGCCCTGCTGCCCTCCCCCGGGCTCGCCGAGATCCTCGGCCCGTACCCGGCCGGGCTCGCGCCGACGGACGCGGGGAGCCGGCGCGGGACACCCCCGGAGCCCGTCGGCCTCAACGACCTGCCGACGCTCCTCGACACCGCCCCCGCGGGCGCCCGCCCCGTGCTCGACGCCCTCCTCTGGGGCCCGCCGGTGGGGCTCGCGCCCTCGAACAGCACCGCGGCCGCCGCCGCCGTCGACTGGCTCGTCCGCCGCCACCTGCTCCTGGCCGGCGACTCCCGGCACGTCGTCATGCCCCGCGCAGTCGCGCTCGCCCTGCGCGGCGGCCGCACCCACGCCGCGCCCGTGTTCCCCCCGCCGCTGCCCGGCGACGTCCCGCACCGCAGCCACGCCCTGGTCGCGGCCGAGTCCGCGGCGGCCGGGGAGAAGATCGTGCTCCTGGTGGCCCGCCTGGTCCGGCTCTGGGAGCACACGCCCCCCGGGGTGCTGCGCGGCGGTGGCCTGGGCGTCCGCGAGCTCCGGCGGGTCGCGATGGCCCTCGAGACCGACGAGACCGAGGCCGCCTTCGTCATCGAGCTCGCCGGGGCCGCGGCCTTCATCGCCGACGACGGCGAGGACAACCCGTCGTTCGCCCCGACCGTGGCGGTCGACGAGTGGGCCGTCCGCGACGTCCCCGACCGCTGGGCCGCGCTGGCGCGCACGTGGCGGGCGACGCTGCGCACCCCGTGGCTCGTCGGCGGGCGAGACGAGCGCGGCGGCGTCCGTGCGGCGCTCGACCCCGAGCTCCAGCGCACCTGGGCCCCACGGCTGCGCCGGTCGGTGCTCGACGTCCTCGCCGAGACCCCGCCCGGCACCGCCCTCGACGCCGCGCACGTGGTCGCCGTCCTGCGCTGGCGGACCC
>NZ_JBFUHU010000196.1:0-7079 GCF_056402235.1 Cellulomonas sp. P4_B5_2 | reverse complement strand
GATCTCAGCCGACGATGGCGAGGGGACGGTCATGACAGAGGACCTGGCAGGGTTCGAGGAGATGGGGCCGATCGACTACGTGGTGGTCGCGTTCCCCCGGGCACACTTCACCGGTGAGGCGTTCCCGCTCCTGATCGACCTGGTCGAACGCGGCATCATCCGCATCCTCGACCTCGTGTTCATGCAGAAGGCGGCGGACGGTACGGTCACCGCGCTCGAGCTCTCCGAGCTGCGCGACGGCGGCGTCGACCTGACGATCTTCGAGGGCGCATCGTCGGGTCTGCTCGATGACGACGACCTGAGCGAGGCGGCGAACGCGCTGGAACCCGGTGACGCGGCCGGGGTGTTCGTCTACGAGAACGTCTGGGCCGCACCGTTCGCGGTCGCCCTCCGTCGCGCCGGCGGTCAGCTGGTCGCCGGCGGACGCATCCCGGTGCAGGCGATCATCGCCTCCCTGGACGCCAGCGAACCCGTCGCCTGAACTCGCCGAGGAGCACACCATGCCCGGACTGATCCGAGGTGTCGCACGCACCGCCGCCATCGCGGGGACGGCCACGGCCGTCTCGAACCGGGTGTCCCGCCGCCAGGCCGGACGCTGGGCCGCCCAGGCGGAGCCGGAGCCGCAGTACGCAGCCCCTCCGCCGGCTCCTGCCTATGCACCGCCCCCGGCCGCCGAGGCACCCGACATGGACGAGAAGCTCGCCCAGCTCGCGCAGCTGGGCGCGCTGCGGGACTCGGGCGTGCTCAGCGACACGGAGTTCGAGGTGCAGAAGAACCGCATCCTCACCAGCTGACACCGCCTAGACGAACTGGAACGTGCCCACCACCGGCGCGTGGTCGGACTCCGGGTACTTGCGGTCCACCGCGAAGGCAGCGGACTCGTCGTGCAGCAGCTCGTTGTGGATCTCCGAGCCGCGGTAGCGGGCCAGGAGGTTCCGGGTGACCAGCATGTGGTCGAGCATCTGCCCCCGACCCTGGTGGTAGAGCGTGAAGCGGGCGGGCTCGGGCACGGTCTGCTCGATGGGGACGAGCACGCGCGAGACGAGCGCAGGGTTGCCGGTGTTCTCCACGTCACCCCGGACGGCCGTGACGGAGACCTCGTCGGGCTCCGCGTTGAAGTCACCGGCGACGACGATCTGCGCGTCCGGGTCGACGTCGAGGATCCGGTCGACCAGGCGGCGCGTCTCGAGCGCCTGGGCCATCCGCTTCATCGAGGACACGAAGCTGCCCTCCGCCCACCCGTCTGCGGTGCGCCAGGTGAAGTTGTCGATGCGTTGGCCCGGGATGTCGGTCGGGATCTTGGACTTCCAGTGCACGTTGACCACGTGCAGGGTCGATCCGTCCGGCACCGTGATCTCGACGTGCAGGATCGGGCGCTCGACGCCGATCTCGACGGCTGACGCGTCGGGAGGGACCGCGCTCAGGCGGCGGTAGGTCACGGGTGCGACGAGGTCGTTGCGCAGCTGCTCGGCCCCGGTGACAGGCAGGTGCGTGACGACGACGAGGTTGCGCTCGTTGTAGACGGCGTCGCTCAGCGGTCTCGTGCTCGTCATCGTCGCCCCCTGCAGCGGGGTGCCGTGGAGGAGCTCTGCCAGCGCCAGCAGTGCGCGGGGTTGTCCCGGACGTTCCTGACCATGGACCTCCTGGAGGCACAGGATGTCGGCCCGCAGCCGCAGGATCTGGGGGCGCATCAGGGCGATCCGCTCGGCCAGGGTGGGGAGCTCACCCGGCGCGGTCTCGTCCAGGTTCTCCAGGTTGAACGTGGCGACTCGCAGCTCGACCATCGCAGCCCCCCGGCGCGTGCGGCGGCGCAGCCGGTGCCACGCCGCACCACTGCCAGGATCCTCCCGCCATGACGGCACGGGAAGGCCTCCGCAGGGCGAACGCAGACAGAGCGCCGGCCGTAGCGTGGGGCCATGCCCCGACCCGTCGCCACCACCCGCACCGTCGACCTGACCGGACTGCTCGACTTCGTCCGCGACCGGCACAGCTTCATCCTCGTGACCACGCGCACCGACGGACGGCCCCAGGTCTCCCCGGTCTCAGGCGGGGTAGACGACCACGGCCGCCTCGTCATCTCCACCTACCCCGGACGAGCGAAGTCGGTCAACGCGGAGCGGGACCCGGCGGTGAGCGTGTGCGTGCTGTCCGACGACTTCGGCGGGGCCTGGGTCCAGGTGGACGGCGACGCCGAGGTGCTGCACATGCCGGAGGCCGAGGACGCCCTCGTGGACTACTACCGCTGCATCGCCGGCGAGCATCCCGACTGGGACGAGTACCGCGCCGCGATGCGGGTCCAGGGCAAGTCGCTGATCCGGATCACCCCGACCCGGTGGGGTCCGGTCGCCACCGGAGGGTTCCCCGCCGACGTCGCCGCCCGCCTGGACGGCTGACAGCGCTGCTCGTGGCTGGTGTCGGTCAGGGTGCGGTGAAGCCGATGGCCTTGTGCGTCCCGTCGCAGTACGGCTTGATCGCGGACGCGCCGCAGCGGCAGAGGGCCACGGTCGAGCGACGGCGCGGGATCGGCTGCCCGCTGTCGTCGGTGATCATCACGTCGCCCCGGACGAGGATCGGGCCGTCCGGGCACGCCACGATCGACGGCGTCCGGGTCGGTCGGCGGTCCACGGGGCGGTCGGAGGTGGTCATGCGGTCCGCAGCGAGGAGACGCCGGCCTCCCAGGCGGACAGGAGGTGCTGCCCGACCACCTCGTCCAGGTACAGGCACGTCGCGGCGCCGAACAGGACGTCGTGCAGCAGCTCCGGCTCCTGCTGGACCAGGGCACCCGCCAGGTCGCGCCCGGCGATCTGCTCGTGCACGGCGTCCGCCTCGACGTGCTCGTCGAAGTACTCCGTCGTGCTCTGGTCGAACCCGTGGCGGCGGAACCCGTCGCCGTAGAGCCGGTTCGGCAACGACGACGTCATCTCGAAGGCGGCGAGGTGTCCGGCGGTCGCACCGCGCCACCGCCGGTGCAGCCCGAACAGGGACATGACGTTGACGCCGGCCAGGGTGACCGCGGGGATCTGCTCGACGTAGGCGCCGTACTCCGGGTCCAGCGCGGCGCCCCGCATGGTCCGCGCGAACAGCTCGCAGTGCATCCGCTCGGGGTCGCCGCCTCCGTACTCGTCGGCCTGGATCTCCACCAGTGCGGCCTTGGGTCGTCCGACGAGGCGCGGGATCGCCCACGTGTGGGGGTCCGCCTCCTTCAGCTGGTAGATCGACCGCTGCACCAGGAGCTCGCGGAGCTGCTCCTGCGTCGCCCGCTTGGCCACGTACCGCGCGACGCTGGGACCGGGGCTCGGCGCCGTCAGGGCGAACAACGCCTCGGCGACCGCCGCCCGTTCGGGCGCGACCTCCTCAGGGACCTGGACCCGCTCGGACAGGTGCCGCTCGACCGCGGACTCGATCAGGCGCCGCGCACCCAGCACCTCCGGCGACCACTCCCAGTCGTCGTCGACGCCCTCGAAGCCGCGGTAGAAGAGCTCGTACATGACGTAGAGCGTCAGCTGCACGTCCTCGTCCGAGAGCAGGTCGGCGGAACGCTCGAGCACCCGCCGGGTCAGTGGCGCCAGCTCTCCGACGCCCGTTCCCCCGTCGAGCGGAGTGCTCAGGACCTCCGTCACGGCACGACTCAGTGGCCCCCGCGGGCTGGGTAGTTTCACGGCCGGTCCTTCTCGACGCCGGCGTCCCTCCAGCCCGACCCTGGAGCGGGGGGCGCCTGCGAACAGCCTCACATGTGTCGCGGCTGCCGCAACCGGGAACACGGGGCGGTGGCGGGGGCGCGGGCCTCGGCTCGCCCGCACAAGGCGTGCACTCGTCGCCCGGTGTTGCTCTCGCAGCCGAGCGCCCCCGCCACGACCCTCACGCGATCGCGTCGCTCCCGGACGTGATCGCTGCGGTGTCACCCGCGTGCTGCACCTCGATGCGCCGCGGCTTGGCATCCTCCGCGACGGGGATCGTCAGGGTCAGCACACCGTCGGCATACGTCGCCGAGATGGCGTCCAGCGCGAGGCCCCGGCTCACGGTGAGCTGTCGGGCGTAGGTGCCGACGGGGCGTTCCTTGGCCAGCCACTGCACGTCCTGCTCGGCGCGCGCCGTGCGCTGCGCCCGGATCGTCAGGGTGCGGTCCTCCACGTTCACGTCGATCGTTCCCGGGTCCGCGCCCGGCAGGTCCACGTGGAGCACGTAGTGGTCGCCCGAGCGGTACAGATCCATCGGCATGGTCGCCGACGCCCGTTCGGCAGTCAGCACCTGGGCAAACAGGCGGTCGAACTCCTGGAACGGGTCGAATCGCGTAGCCATGACCCCACCTCCTCTGCGTCGAGGGCACCGGACCGTCCGGGCCCCGAGTGTCGGCCGACCCCGCAGGGCCGGACTGGCTACACCAGCAGACTTAGCACTCTCGCCGCGAGAGTGCCAGTGGTGAGAACGGGCGTTCGCGCGCGGCGAACGCCCGCGTCAGGTCTCGCTCACGTCGCGCGCGCCGGCCGCGACACGGTCCCGTGCCACCGTCGCGAGCCGCTCCAACAGCTCGACCTGGGCGAGCCCGCGCCGGTCGAGCTCCTCGAACCGCTCGCGCTCCAGACCGAGCGCGCTGCTCCAGGACGCGAGCGACTCCCAGAGGCCGCGCTTCGCGTTGACACCGCCCCGCAGCAGCTCGAGCTCGAGCAGTGCGGACAGGGGTGACGCCGAGGTGAGCCGTCCGTTGGGCTTGAGGCGGCCGAGCCGCTCTCCGGCCGCGGCACCCACGGGCTTCCAGCGGCTCAGCCGCACCCCGAGACCCTCCGCGAGATCGAGCAGGGTCGCGCGCTCTCGCGTCAGCTCCTCCGCGAAGCCGCCGATCGGGTGGCCCAGCGGTGTGCCGTCATACGCGCGCGCCATCCGTCGCGACCTCGCGATCGCACCCGTCGCACCGGCGACGTGGTCGGAGAGGTAGATCCTCAGCAGTCGTCGGTCGACGTCGACCCCGTGCGAAGCCATCGGTCCTCCTCGAGGTGCGCGCGCTGGGACGGCGATCGGTCCCGACCGTACCCGCGCGACCACCGCTCGCAACCGGCGGCGACTTGCGCAGCGGAACCAGCAGGAACAGGACGGCTCGGGTGGCGAGCGCGGAACGACGGGCCTACCGTCCGATGAGTCGGATCGACATCGTCACCGGCACACCGTCACCCGGGACAAGAAGCGTCTCCGGGGCAGGGCACGGGCTCTGGGCACAGGAGCGCAGGCCCGCGCACACGCCTGATCGCGTTCTCTGAAGCGATCGGCCTGGACCCGTGCGGACGGTCGCGCGGCAGAAAGTCCGCGCCCACCCAACCCCTCTCGGATCGGTTGCGCCCGGCCACGTCGGCCGGGCTGTCGGCCGTCCGACKACTCGAGATGAGACCGCACCATGACTGACGACTACACCAGCAGCTATCCCCTCCCGGAGAACGGGAGCACCGCGGACACCGCCAGGGAGCAGGCCAGCACCCTCAAGGCGAAGGCCGCGGATGCCGGCGGGCACCTGCTCGACGACGCGAAGGGCGAGGCCGCGGCGGTCACCCACGAGGCCCGGCGACAGCTGGGCGACCTCTGGTCGCAGGCCCGCACCGAGGTGACCGGACAGGCCGCCACCCAGCAGTCCCGGCTCGCCGGCGGACTGACCTCCGTGGGCGGTCAGCTGTCACAGATGGCGTCCGCCCCGGCCGAGCAGAACCTCGCCACCGACCTCGTTCGCGAGGTGGGCGACAAGGTGGACGCCCTGGGCCGCTGGCTCGAGGGCCACGGGCCGGACGAGGTGCTCGACGAGGTCCGCAGCTTCGCCCGGCGCCGCCCGGGCACGTTCCTCGTCATCGCCGCCGGTGCAGGTGTCGTCCTCGGCCGGCTCACCCGTGGACTCAAGGACGCGCCCTCCGCACCCGCCCCCGCACCCGCACCCGTCCGCAGGTCGGTGACCGAGCCCCTGCCCGCGACGGCGTACTCCGACCCGGTGGAGGAGCGTCCCCGCTTCACCGACCCGTTCGCGTCGCCCGTCCCGAGCTCGACCGCATGGGACCAGCGATGAGCGACCCGGTCGGCGCTCCCCCGCGCCAGTCCGTCGGCGACCTGCTCGGCGACGTTACGCGCGACCTGTCGACCCTCCTGCACCAGGAGGTCGAGCTGGCCAAGGCGGAGCTGCGTCAGTCCGCGAAGGCGGCGACCAAGGGCGGCTCGATGTTCGCGGGCGCCGCGGTGGCCGGCCACTTYGTCCTGCTGTTCCTGTCGATCGCCCTGTGGTGGGCCCTCGGCGACGCGATGGACTCCTGGGCGTGGTCCGCAGTGATCGTCGCGGTCCTGTGGGCGATCGTCGCCGCGGTCCTGGCCGCCCGCGGTCGTGCCGAGACCAAGCGCGTCTCCGGTCTGCCGCAGACCACCGACACCGTCAAGAAGATCCCGAACGCCCTGCAAGGACATGAGGAGAAGAACGCATGAGCACCGACCCGGACCAGATCCGCGAGGACATCGAGCGCACACGTGCCGAGCTCAGCTCGGACGTCGACGCCCTGACCGACAAGGTCAGCCCCACCCAGGTCGCGCAGCGGCAGGCCGACAAGGTCCGCTCCGCGGTGTCGGACGTGAAGGAGCGCGTCATGGGCGGTGTCGCCGGCGGCGCCGACTCGGCGGGTCACGCCGCCGCCACGGTCGGGGACGCCGCGTCCCAGCTGCCGCACGCCGCCAAGGACAAGGCTCGGGGCAACCCGCTGGCCGCCGGGCTGGTCGCGTTCGGCGCGGGGTGGCTGATCTCGTCCCTGCTGCCCAGCACCCGGCAGGAGCAGCAGCTGGCGCAGTCCGCCAAGGAGCAGGCCGCGCCGTTGGTGCAGGAGGCCAAGGACGCCGCCCAGGGCCTCGCCGACACGCTGCGTGAGCCGGCTCAGGAGGCGGCGGCCGCCGTCAAGGACCGCGCCGCAGAGGCCGGTTCGACGCTGCGGGACGAGGGCCGGTCGGCCGTCGACGACCTGCGCACGGACGCCACCGACGCGGCGGACGCCGTGAAGGGCGCCCACGCCGCCGACGACACCGCGCGCGGCTACTAGGGAACCGCGCGACGGGGCACAGCGTGGTGC
>NZ_JBFUHU010000195.1:0-12918 GCF_056402235.1 Cellulomonas sp. P4_B5_2 | reverse complement strand
CCCTTCAGCAACGAGTCGCTCGTGCGCGTGGCGGCGGCCTGCCGGACCCCGCTGGTCAGCGCGATCGGGCACCACCTGGACACGCCGCTGCTCGACCTGGTCGCCGACTTCCGCGCGTCCACGCCGACCGATGCCGCCAAGCGGATCGTGCCGGACGTGAGCGAGGAGCGCGCACGCGTGTCCCAGGCCCGCCTCCGTGCCCGAGCCGCGCTCACCATGCGGCTGACCCGGGAGCAGACCGGCCTCGACCACTGGCGCAGCCGACCGGTGCTGGCCAACCCCACCACGCTGGTCGACGTCCACGAGCACCGGGTCGTCGCCCTGCGGGAGAGCGCCCGGCGCTCGCTGCACACCGCGCTCGTGCACGGCCGGGCGGAGGTGGCCGGGCTCGCGGCCCAGGTGCGCGCGCTCTCGCCGGCGGCCACGCTCGACCGCGGGTACGCCGTGGTGCGGCGGACCGACGGGCACGTCGTGCGCGACCCGGAGGAGGTGACCGCGGGCGACGCCTTGCGCGTCCGCGTGGCCCGCGGAGAGATCGCCGCCCAGGTCGTCGGTCCCTGAACCCGGTCGTGCGGTGCGCGGCGCGGTCCGCGCAGCCTTCGACCTCTTCTGACCGCGGCACCCTGGCGGCGTGGCCGCCCCGCCCGACGGGTTGCCGACGGTGTGGGCACATCCTGGTTGACTGTCCCCGTGCCGAAGCCGTCCCAGTCCCCACCGTCCGACCCGAACGCCGACGTGGCCGCCCTCGGCTACGAGGAGGCCCGCGACGAGCTGGTGGCGGTCGTCGCCCGGCTCGAGGCCGGCGCTGCGACCCTCGAGGAGTCGCTCACGCTCTGGGAGCGCGGCGAGGCGCTCGCCAAGCGCTGCCAGGAGTGGCTCGACGGCGCACGCGAGCGGCTCAGCGCGGTGCGTGACACCGCCGTGACCACCCCCGACGAGGAGTCCTGATGACCACGCCCACCGTCGACCGCGCACTCGTCCTCGGCGAGGCGCTCATCGACGTCGTCACCCGGCCGGACGGCAGCCGCGCGCAGCACCCCGGTGGCAGCCCCGCGAACGTCGCGCTCGGGCTGGGGCGCCTCGGCCGGCGCGTCGACCTGCTCACGTGGCTGGGGCACGACACCGACGGCGACCTCGTCCGCCGCCACCTGCGCGGCTCGGGAGTGAACGTCCTGCAGGGCAACCGCTCGGCCCTGCGCACGCCGGTGGCGACCGCCCACATCGACGAGACCGGCGCGGCGACCTACGAGTTCGACCTCGAGTGGGACCTCCCCGAGACGTGGGATGAGGACCCGGGCGACCCGGTGGTCATCCACACCGGCTCGATCGCGGCGCGACGTCGACCATCACGTACGACCCGAACCTGCGCCCGGTGCTCATGGGCTCCCCCGCGCAGACGCTGCCCGTGGTCGACGCGCTCGTCCGGCTGGCCGACGTGGTCAAGGTCAGCGACGAGGACCTCGCCTGGCTGCACCCGGGCGTCGCGCCCGCGGAGATCGCCGAACAGTGGAGCCGGTCCGGGCCGTCGCTGGTCGTCGTGACGCACGGGGGCGAGGGGGCGTTCGCCAGCACGTCGGCCGGCGCGCGGATCTCCGTGCAGGCACCCAAGGTGCAGGTGGCGGACACGGTCGGCGCCGGCGACTCGTTCATGGGCGGCCTGATCGACGGGCTGTGGTCGGCTGGGCTGCTCGGGGCGGGTCGTCGTCAGGCGCTCGCCGACGTGGATGCGGCCACCGTCCAGGCAGTGCTCGAGCGGTGCGCGCGGATCGCGGCCATCACGGTGTCCCGGGCAGGCGCCAACCCGCCGCGTCTCGCCGAGCTGGCCTGACCCGTCAGGCGCTCGCCCTCTCCCGGGCCTGCGCGCGCTCCAGCGACGCCTTCCGGTCGGCCTCGTTCTCGCGGTCGAGCGCCTCGGCGGCCGCGCCGTCCCAGGTGAGGTTCTCGCCGCTCTCGGGGTCGAACACCATCATCCGGGCGGGGTCGAACCACAGGTCCGCGTCGACGCCGTCCCGGATCTTGGTCTCCGACGGGAGGGCGACGATCAGCTGGGTGCGCAGTCCCTCGCCGTCCAGGTCGCGGTCGAGCTCCTCGAGCGTCGTCGCGACGTCCGGGTTCGTGTCGAACGGGATGTAGGCGTAGAGCTCGGAGCCGAGCCACTCGGTGACGTCCACGGGCGCCTTGAAGGTGACACCGGCGTCCTTCTTGGCGTCCTCGACGAGCGCGGCATCCTCGAAGTGCTCAGGGCGGATGCCGACGATGACGATCTCCTTGCCCTGCAGCTTGGGGGCCAGGTCCGCGGAGATCGGGACCTCGGCGAACGGCAGCGTCATCGTCGACCCGCTGATCTCCCCCGGCAGGAAGTTCATGGGCGGCGACCCGATGAAGCCGGCGACGAACAGGTTGACCGGCTGCTCGTACAGACCCCGCGGGCTGGCCACCTGCTGGAGCTCCCCCTTGCGCAGGACGGCCACCCGATCGCCGAGGGTCATGGCCTCGGTCTGGTCGTGGGTGACGTAGACGGTCGTCGTGCCCAGTCGGCGCTGCATGCGCGCGATCTCGGTCCGCATCTGCCCGCGGAGCTTGGCGTCGAGGTTGGACAGGGGCTCGTCGAAGAGGAATGCCTCCGCCTCGCGGACGATCGCGCGGCCCATCGCGACACGCTGCCGCTGACCGCCGGACAGGTTGGCGGGCTTGCGCTCGAGGTGGTCCTGCAGCTCGAGCGTCTTGGCGGCGAACTCGACCTTCTCGCGGATCTGGGCGTCGGTGAACWGCCCCTTCTGCAGGCGCAGCGGGAACGCGATGTTCTCGAAGACGGTCAGGTGCGGGTAGAGCGCGTAGTTCTGGAACACCATCGCCAGGTGCCGGTCGCGGGGGGCCTTGTCGTTGACCCGCTTGCCGCCGATGTGCAGGTCGCCCGCCGTGATGTCCTCGAGGCCGACGATCATGCGCAGCAGCGTCGACTTCCCACAGCCGGACGGCCCGACGAGGATGACGAACTCGCCGTCGGCGATATCCAGGCTGACGCCCTTCACGGCGAGGAAGCCGTCGCCGTACTGCTTGACGATGTCCTTGAGAGTGATGGCGGCCATCGGATCTCCTTCGTGGTCAGCCCTTGACGGCGCCCTGGGTCAGGCCGGACACGATCTGGCGTTGGAAGAGCAGGACGAGGATGACCACCGGGATGGTCACGATGATGGCGGCGGCGGAGATCGACCCCGTGGGCTCCTCGAACTGCGAGGCGCCGGTGAAGAACGCCAGCGCCGCCGGGACGGGACGGGCCCGGTCGGTCGACGTGAGCGAGATGCCGTAGACGAAGTCGTTCCACGCGATGAAGAACGCGATCAGCGCCGTGGTGAACACACCGGGCGCCGCCAGCGGCACGATCGCCTTGCGGAAGGCCTGCCACGTGGTCGCCCCGTCCACCTGCGCGGCCTGCTCGAGCTCCCACGGGATCTGGCGGAAGAACGCTGCGAGGGTCCAGATGGAGATCGGCAGCGTGAGCGAGAGGTACGGGATGATCAGGCCGAGCCAGGTGTCGTAGAGGCCGATGTTCCGCCACAGGTTGAACAGCGGCGTGACGATCGAGATGACCGGGAAGATCGAGACGCCCAGCGCGGTGAGCAGGACCATCCGCTTGCCCGGGAAGTCGAGCCGCGCGATCGCGTAGGCGGCGAGCGTGGCGAGCACAACCGCGATGGCCGTGGCGATCAGCGAGATGCCGATCGAGTTGCGCAGCGAGGACAGGAACAGGGTCTGCGCGGACCCGCCCGGCGCGAGGATCTCCTCGTAGTTCACGGTCGTCCAGGTCTTGGGCCAGAACAGCCCGAGGTTGAGCTGGCTCGGCAGCTTGAACGACGTCGCGAAGATGGACACGATCGGGAACAGCGCGTACGCGAGGACGAAGATCGTGATGAGGGCCCAGGCGATCTTGGCCCTGGTCGACAGCTGCTTCATCAGCCCGCCCCCCTCGCGCCGCCGGCCAGATCGACCTTGAACAGCTTGACCGCGACCCAGCAGATCAGGATCACGCACAGGAAGAGCAGCACGGAGATCGCCGACCCGAGGCCGATCTCCAGCCGTCCGATCGAGGTCCGGTACGCCAGCAGCGACAGCACCTCGGTGCCGTTGGCCCCGTTGGTCATGATGAACACGTTGTCGAAGATGCGGAACGCGTCGAGGGCACGGAACAGGACAGCCACCATGATCGCGGCCTTCATGTTCGGCAGGACCACCCGTGTGAGGCGCTGCCACCAGGTCGCGCCGTCGACCTCGGCCGCCTCCTCCAGCTCGGTCGGCACCTGCGAGAGGCCCGCGAGGAGCAGGAGCGAGATGAACGGCGTGGTCTTCCAGATCTCCGACATGATGATGACGAAGAGGCTGGTGCCCTGCTGGGCGAACCAGTTGAGGTCCGTGCTGATCCCGGGCACCCACGCGAACCAGTGGTTGACGTACCCCGAGTTGATGTCGAACGCGTAGAACCACGCGAAGGCGGAGACCACGGTGATGATCCCGTACGGCACCAGGATCGCCGTGCGGAGCAGGCCGCGGAGCTGCGTGATGGCGCGGTGCATGACGAGCGCGAGCCCGAACCCGAGGAGCAGCTCGACGACCACGGTCACCACGGTGATGAAGACGGTGACGCCGAGCGCCTGCCAGAAGAGCGGGTCGGACAGCACGACCGAGTAGTTGGTCAGACCGGCCCAGCGCTTGTCGTCCGGAGCGGTGAGGCGGAAGTGGAAGAGGGAGTCGTAGAAGGCCTGCAGGATCGGGTACAGGGTGACGGCGAGCATGACGACGAACGCGGGCCCCGCGAGCAGCCAGCCGAGGCGCGCCTCGGACTTCGCTCGATCGCTGCGGCCGGCCTTCGCTGCGGCGTCGCGCAGATCCGGTCTCTTGTCGGCGACCGTGGTCATAGCAGCTGCTCCCCTCGAAGCACAGCGGTGATCAAGTCCGTCGACTCGGTCGGCGTCGTCTCCGGGCTGACCGCGCTCGGCGGGTGCCAGGTCTGCTGCAGGCCGGTGGACACCTCGTTGTAGTACGGCGTCTGCGGCCGCGGGACGGCGAGCTCGAGCGACTCCCGGATGACGTCCGCCATCGGGAACGCCTCGGTGACCGCGGGGTCGTCGTAGGCCTCGGTGTTGGACGGCGGGTTGCCGTTGGTCGCGAAGTACTGCGCCTGGTGCTCGGGCGTGACGATGCACTCCGCCGCCTGGTAGGAGAGGTCGACGTAGTTGCTGAAGGCCCCGATCCCGAGGTTGATCCCGCCGTACGGGGGTGCGCTCGGCTGCCCCTCGGTCACCTGCGGGTACAGCGCCCAGCCGATGTCGTCGAGCAGCGCCTGCTCGAACGTGCCGTCCTCGACGCCGGCCTTCGTGGCGGACCAGACGAACGGCCAGTTGACCATGAACGAGCCCTTGTCGCCCTGGAAGATGGACAGCGACGCCCCCTCGTCCTCCGTCGGCAGGGCGGGACCACCCAGGCCTTCCTTGCCGATGGTGCCGATGATCGTCGCGGCGGCCTCACCGGCCGGGCTCTCCAGCCCGAGCGTCAGCTCGTCCGCCGGCGCCTCGGGGTTCTCGAGGATCGTGCCGCCGGCGGACGCGACGAGCGCGTTGATCCACACGGTGAGCGACTCGGCCTTGGTGCCCTGGACGGCGAGGTACTTGTCCTGGTCCTTCGACGCGGTCATGATCTGGTCCCACGTCACCGGTGCCTTGGCCGGGTCGAGCCCCGACGCTGCGGCGACCGACTTGCGGTACCAGAGCAGCTGGGTGTTCGCCCAGAACGGGACGGAGACGAGCTTGTCGTCCCACGTGGCCCCGGCCAGGGCGCCGGCGACGACGTTCTGAGTCACCCGCTGCGCGACGTCGTCGGGCACGGGGGCCAGGAACCCGGGTTCGGCCATCTCGGGGACGAACGGCGGGTCCAGGCTCATGATGTCGATCGACGAGTCCTTGGCGGCCAGGCGTCGGGCCAGCTGCTCGCGCTGGGCGCTGGCGTCGCGCGGCAGGACCGACGTCTCGATCACGTACTTGCCCTCTGCGGCCTCCGTGCACTGCTTGGCGATCTCGGCCTGGCCGCCGTCGTCCGGGTTGATGTACCAGGTCAGCACGGGAGTTCCGGACCCGGATCCTGCGCATGCGGCCAGCGGGACCGCCACCGCCAGCCCGGTGACGAGGGCCAGAGCACGTCTGCGTCGTCCCACGGAACACCCCCCAAGGCTGAGACGTCGGCGTCTCACCCCCTTGGCTACACCCTCCGGGTGAAGACCCGCCACCGGAACGGGTCGCCCGACTGCTGGAACGCGCCCTGCGGACGGTCCGCGGACCTGCGAGCATGACGCCGTGACCCGACCCACGACGCCTGCCGAAGCCTGGTCCGCGCTGCGCGAGGGGAACGAGCGGTTCGTCCGCGGCGAGATGCTCCACCCGTCGCAGGGCATCGACCACCGCTCCGAGCTCAGCGTCGCGCAGTATCCGTTCGCGGTGATCTTCGGCTGCTCGGACTCGCGCGTCGCCGCCGAGATCATCTTCGACCAGGGCCTCGGTGACGTGTTCGTCGTCCGCACCGCCGGGCACGTGCTGGACACCACCGTCATCGGCTCGATCGAGTACGGCGTGGACGTGCTCGGCGCCTCGCTCGTGGTGGTCCTCGGGCACGACAGCTGCGGCGCGGTCGCGGCCGCGACGACCGCGCTCACCACCGGCGAGCTGCCCACCGGCTTCGTGCGCGCCATCGTGGACCGGGTGATCCCGAGCATCGTCAACCTGGCCGGTGGGGGGTTCGGCGCCCTCGACACCCTCGACCCGGCGGTCCTGGGTCACGAGCACGTGCGGCACACCGTGCAGATGCTCCAGGGCTACTCGCGCTCGCTCGCGGAGGCGGTCAAGGAGGGGCGGGTGGCGATCGTCGGGCTCGAGTACACGCTGGCCGACGGGACCGTGCACCTGACCGAGTCGCTGGGGGACGTCGAGGTCTAGACGTGCGGCAGGATGGCACGCATGACTTCTGAGTACCGCATCGAGCACGACACGATGGGTGAGGTGCGCGTCCCGGTCGACGCGCTCTACCGCGCGCAGACGCAGCGTGCCGTGGAGAACTTCCCCATCTCCGGCAGCCGCCTCGAGCGCAGCCACATCGAGGCGCTGGCCCGCATCAAGAAGGCAGCGGCCCGCGCGAACGCCGAGCTGGGCGTGCTGGACCAGGACATCGCCGACGCCATCGTCGCTGCCGCCGACGACGTCGCGAGCGGGGCGCACGACGGCGACTTCCCGATCGACGTCTACCAGACGGGCTCAGGGACGAGCTCGAACATGAACACCAACGAGGTGCTGGCCACGCTGGCCACGCGGCGGCTCGGCCGCGACGTGCACCCGAACGACCACGTGAACGCGTCGCAGTCCTCCAACGACGTGTTCCCCACGTCGGTGCACGTGGCCGCGACCGCCGGCGTCGTGCGCGACCTGATCCCCGCGCTGGGCCACCTCGCGGAGGCGCTCGAGGCGAAGAGCGTCGAGTGGGCGCAGGTGGTCAAGTCCGGCCGCACGCACCTCATGGACGCCACGCCCGTCACGCTCGGCCAGGAGTTCGGCGGGTACGCCGCCGCGGTCCGGTACGGCATCGAGAGGCTCGAGTCGGCGCTCCCCCGCGCGGCCGAGGTCCCCCTCGGCGGCACCGCGGTCGGCACGGGCATCAACACCCCGGCCGGCTTCCCGCAGCGCGTGATCGAGCTGCTGCGCGAGGACACCGGGCTGCCGCTGACCGAGGCGCGCGACCACTTCGAGGCGCAGAGCTCCCGCGRCGGGCTCGTCGAGCTGTCGGGCGCGCTGCGCACCATCGCCGTCAGCCTCACCAAGATCTGCAACGACCTGCGCTGGATGGGCTCGGGCYCGAACACCGGCCTCGGCGAGATCGCGATCCCCGACCTGCAGCCGGGCTCGTCGATCATGCCCGGCAAGGTCAACCCGGTCATCCCCGAGGCGGTGCTCATGGTCGCCGCACGCGTCGTCGGCAACGACGCCACGGTCGCGTGGGCCGGCGCGAGCGGCTCGTTCGAGCTCAACGTGCAGATCCCCGTGATCGCCGCGGGGGTGCTGGAGTCGGTCCGGCTGCTGGCCAACGCGTCACGGCTGCTCGCGGACAAGACGGTGGTCGGCCTGGTCGCCAACGTCGAGCGCGCCCGTGCGCTGGCGGAGTCGTCGCCGTCGATCGTCACGCCGCTCAACCGGGTGATCGGGTACGAGGCGGCGGCGAAGATCGCCAAGGGGCCCCCCCCGGGCCCGGCCACCGTTCGGTCACGTTCTGCGGAATCGCTCCCACACCCACGGCCTGCTCGTTTACGCTCTCTGGACCGCGCGCACCTGACCGGTACAGGAGCGCGTCCACGGTCGGACGACGAGGTCACGAGGGGGGTCGGATGGGCTGGAGCCTGCGCGTGCTGCGCCATCGCGCCGCCGCACAGCGGACCCTTCTGGCAACCGTCCTGGCCGTCGCTCTGGTCGGCGCCTGCCTGCTCGGCACCTTCGCCCTCCTGCTGTTCACCAGCGAGCACCACGCGCTGGACACCGCGCTCGACCAGGCCCCGGCCACAGCGACCGACGTCGACGCGGTGCTCACCCTCGACCAGTCCAGCCCCGCGCCGGCCATCGCGTCCGGGGAGGCGTTCCTCGACGAGCTGCTCGGCGACGTCCCGGCCGAGCGGACGCGGTGGCTCACGTCGCCCATGTACCGGCTGCCGGGCGACGGCCCACCGATCACGGCACCCCTGGCCTACCTCGCGGTCTACCCCGACGTCCCGGAGCACGCCACGCTGCTGGCAGGCGCGTGGCCGACGGCGGGCGCCGACCACCAGGGTCGTGTGCAGGTCGCCATCCCCCAGGTCGCAGCGGAGCGCTACGGGTGGACGGTCGGCACCGAGCTGCCCGTGCAGAACCTCGGCTCCTACACGGACGGCACGGTCGTCGTCGTCGGCATCCACGAGCTGTCCGGGCCGCGCAGCCTGTGGACGCGTGACCTGCTGCAGGGCGCGCAGCACGACCCGGCCTATCCGGTGCCCGGCAGCTTCGGGTTCGTCACCACCAGCGCGTGGGGTCCGTTCGTCGTCGCCCCGGAGGCCATGACCACCGCCGGGACGGTCGCCACCGCCGCCCTCGTCGCCTCGCCGCGGCTCGCCGACAGCCCGCCGGGTGCGGTCGAGGGAGTGCGAGGGAGGCTGGACGACGCGCAGGCCACCCTGGTCTCCCGGTCCGAGGGCGGCGTGCTCTCCGCCCAGTTCCGCTCGCGCCTCGAGTCCACGATCGACGTCGCGCAGGGCAACCTGGCGGTGACCCGTGTCAGCCTCGTCATCGTCGGTCTGATGCTCGTCGTGCTCTCGGTCACCGTGCTGCTGCTGGCCGCGCGCCTGCTCGCCGAGCGTCGCGCCTCGGAGCAGACGCTGATGTCGTCGCGAGGCGCCTCCGGGCGGCAGCTGCTGGCGCTCGCGGCGCTCGAGGCGACCGGCGTCGCGCTGGTCACCACGCTCGTGTCACCGTGGCTGGCCGGCCTGCTGTTCCAGGGGATCACCTCCGTCGGCCCCCTCGCGCGGGCGGGCCTGCACCACGACCCGGGCCACCCGCCCATCCTGTGGATCACGTGCGTCGTCTCGTCGTTCGTGCTCGCGACCGTGCTGCTGGGGCCGCTGCTGCGGCGCCGCGGCAGCGCGGTGGACGCCGAGCAGCGACTCGTGCGGCAGGACGGTCGCGGTGGGCTCGCCCGCTCCGGCGCCGACCTCGCGCTCCTGGTGCTCGCGGGGCTCGCGGTGTGGCAGCTCAGCTCCTACCGGTCGCCCGTCGACCAGGCGGGACCGGGACGGCTCGACCCCGTGYTGGTGGCGGCGCCCGCCCTGCTGCTGCTCGCCGGCGCCGTCCTGACGCTCCGGCTGCTGCCCCTGGTCGCGCACGCGGGCGAGCGCCTGGCCGCCCGGAGCACGTCGCTCATCTCCCCCCTCGCCGCGTGGGAGGTCGGCCGCCGGCCCGGCCGGGCGGCCGGCGCGGTGCTCCTGCTGACGCTGGCGCTGGGCGTCGGCTCGTTCTCGCAGTCCTTCCTCAGCACGTGGCGGACGTCGCAGGGCGACCAGGTGGACCTCGCCGTGGGGACCGACGTGCGGCTGGACCGCCTGGAGGGCTCCGGGATCGCGCAGGCGGGCGCCGTCGGCGAGCTCCCCGGCGTGCAGGCCATGAGCCCGGTGACGAACCGGACGGTCACCCTGGGGCAGCCCGCGGAGTCGCCGGGCGAGAGCCGGGGACGTGCGGTGAACCTCCTCGCGCTCGACACCACCCAGGCCGACGCGCTGCTGCGCGGCAGGATCACGCCGACGTGGGGCACGCTCGCGGAACCGCTCCGGCCGGCGACACCCGCCGTCGGCATCCCCCTGCCCGGTGCACCCACCGGGCTCCTGGTGGACGTCGAGAGCTCCGTCTCCCCCGCGCTGGCCGSGGTCGTGCTGCTCAGCCTGGTCGTCGAGGACCCGAGCGGCACCCGGACCCCGCTCGAGCTGGCGCCGCTCCCGCTCCTGGGCAGCTCGGACGACGTGGCCGTCACCCTCCCGGCCACCGCCCCCGGGCTGCGACTGGTGGGGGTGCTCGCGCAGCTCCTCCCCGAGTCCACGGAYCCCGGCGACCTGTTCGGGCTCGGCCAGGCCGACGTGCGGCTGGATGTCCGCGTAGGTGACCTGCGCGTCGTCGAGCGGCCCGAGGGGGCCACCGCGGACCAGGTCACCGCGGTCCCGCTCACCACCGCCTCGTGGACCGTGCAGGGCGCCCTCCAGGACAACAACAAGCGGCCGCTGCTGTCGGTGCGGACCGACGACGACGTCCTGCGCGTCACCGGCGGGATCGACCCCTTCGAGCTGCTCTTCGGCCGCTCCGGGTTCGCCGCCGCCACGTTCCCGGTGCCCGGCCCGGTCCCGGTGGTCGTCACCGACACGCTGGTCGCGGCGTTCTCCGCGGCGGTGGGCGACGAGCTCGAGCTCGACCTGGGCGACGTCCGGGTGCCGGTGACCATCGAACGTGTGGTCCCCTACCTGCCCGGCCTGCCCACGGGGTCCGCGCTGCTGGCCGACCGCGACCTGCTCACGCGCGCGGCCCTGCTCGGTTCGTCGACGAGCCCGCTCCTGGACGAGTGGTGGCTCCAGGTCCCCGATGCGAGCGCACCCGCGCTGGTGGAGGACGTCCGTCAGACCGACCTCGGCGTCGCCGTCGACCGGGCGACCGCACGAGAGGTCGCCACCGACGGACCGCTGCGGGTCGGTGTGCAGGCCGCGCTGTGGATCGTGACGGTGGCCGCGGTGGCGCTCGCGGTGGCGGGCTTCGGGATGAGCGCGACGGTGTCGGTGCGCACCCGCCGGCTCGAGCTCGCCCGGCTGCAGGCCCTCGGCGCCCCGCGCTCCGGCCTGGTCCGCTCGGTGCTCGTCGAGCACGCGATCCTGGGCGTGCTGGGCCTGCTCGCGGGGCTCACCCTCGGTGCCGTGCTCGGCCAGGTGGTCGCTCCGCTGGTCACCGTGTCCGTCCAGGGCGGCCGGCCCGTCCCCGGCGTGATCGTGCAGTGGCCCTGGCCCACACAGGCGGCCCTGGTCGCCGTCCTCGTGGTGCTGGTCGGCGGAGCGGTCGCGCTGACCACGAGCTCGCTGCTGCGCCGGGCGTCCGGCGAGCTGCTGCGGCTGGGGGACGAGCGATGACGATCACCGAGCTCCGCGCGCGGACCACCGTCGGTTGGCGCTCGACCACGGGCGATGCGGTCCTCGTGGCACGCCGGCGCAGCCGGCAGGACGCCGGCCTGCTGGCGCTGGCCGCCGTCGTGCTGGCCGTCACTGTGCTCATCGCGCTGGCCGTCCCCCGGATCGTGCTGCGGACCGCGGACGCGGGGGTGCAGGGTGCGGTCCGGGATGCCGGACCTGCGGCGGACGTGGTGATCGTCCTGGGCAGCGGGCCCGGGGTGGGCACGTTCACGGCCACCGGGCAGCCCGCCCGCGTCGAGAACGCGTCGACCCTGGTCGCGAACTCGGCGACGACCACGCGGTCCTCGCTCCCGGAGTCCGTCCAGGCCGTGGTCGGGCCCGTGGTGACCGCGGTCCAGAGCTCCCCGCTCACCGCCCGGCTGGGCGACGACCTCGTGTCCACCCGGCTCCTGCACCTCGGCACCCCGACCACCTCCGACCCGGTCGTCCGGTGGGTCACGGGGATCGAGCCGCGGATGTCCCCCGAGCACCCCGCCGGCTCGTCGGAACCGCGCGTGGTGGAGGTCGGGATGTCGGCCGCCGCCGCGGACGAGCTGGGTCTGGTCGTCGGCCAGCGCCTGCCGCTCACGGGGCCGACCCGGGGCGACGTCGTGGCGGTCGTGACGGGCCTGTTCGAGCCGGCCGACCCCACGTCGCCGGTGTGGTCCGGCTACGCGGACCTGCTCGATCTCCAGCCCCCGCCGGCCGGCGGCACCGTGGTCGGCCGCGCGGGACTCCTGGCGTCGGACGCCTCGCTGCCCGACGCGCTGCTCGCGATGCAGACCGCGCGCTCGGTCTCCACGGCGTTCCGCTTCCCGGTGGAACCGGATGGCCTGCGCGCCACCGACTCCCGCGCGGTCGCGCGCGCGGTCGCGCAGATCATCGCGCTGCCCGGTCCGTTGACCGGGTCCGACGGGCGCACCCCGTCGGTGGTCAGCGAGCTGGACACCGTGCTGCGGGCGGCCGACGTCCGCCTGCTCGCCGGGACGGCCCAGACCTCGGTGCTGCTCGTCGGGCTCGCCGCGGTGGGCTCTCTGGCCCTCATCCTCGCGGCACGGCTGCTGGTGGTCCGGCGCGAGACGTTCCTGCTCGCGGAGCGCGCTCGGGGGGCGTCGACCGCCTCCGTCGCCCTGCGCGCCCTGGTCGAGAGCGTGCCCCTCGTCGCC
>NZ_JBFUHU010000194.1:0-7127 GCF_056402235.1 Cellulomonas sp. P4_B5_2 | reverse complement strand
GCCCGACGCCCTCAGCCCTTGACCGACCCCGCCAGCAACCCGCGGACGAAGTACCGCTGCAGCGACAGGAACACGATGAGCGGCACGACGAGGGCGATGAACGCGCCCGCCGACAGCAGCTGCCACTGCGACCCGCGCGTCCCGCTCAGCTCCGCGAGGCGCACGGTCAGCGGTGCCACGTCGGTGGTCCCGCCGGCGAACGTCAGCGCGACCAGCAGGTCGTTCCACACCCACAGGAACTGGAAGATCGCGAACGACGCGATCGCGGGCGTGAGCAGAGGCATGAGCACCTGGAAGAAGATCTTCACGTGCCCGGCGCCGTCCATCCGCGCGGCCTCGACCAGCGACGGCGGGATGTCCTTCATGAAGTTGTGCAGGATGTAGATGGCCAGCGGCAGCGCGAAGATCGAGTGCGACAGCCAGATCACCCAGAACGACCCGGCGATGCCCCAGTCCACGTACTGCGAGAGCAGCGGGATGAGCGTGACCTGGATGGGCACCACCTGGAGCGCGAACACCGCGACGAACAGGATGTTGCGGCCCTTGAAGTCGATCCACGCGAACGCGTAGGCCGCCAGGAGCGCGAGCGCGATGGGGATGATCACCGCCGGGAGGGTGATGACGATCGAGTTCACGAAGTAGGTCGCCAGGCTCGTCGACGAGCCGAACAGCGCCTCCTGGTAGTTCTCCAGGGTGAGCTCGAAGTTCCACGGCAGGGTCCACCAGCCGGACGTCCGGATCTCCGACCGCGGCCGGAAGGACGTGATGAGYAGGCCGAACGTGGGCACCGTCCACACGATCGCGATGAGGATGGCGATCAGCGACGTCCACGGCGAGCTGAGCTTGCCCTTGACGGCGGCCGCGCGGGCATCCGCACGGGACATCCGCGTGGGCTTGCGGGTGGTGTCGACCTCCTCCGGGTCGACGAGCGTGGCGGGGGGCAGCGGGGCCGAGGCGGCGGTCATCGGATCTCCTCCGAGAGGCGGAGCTGCCGGACGTTGTAGACGATGATCGGGATCACCAGGACGAAGAGGATGACCGCGAGCGCGGCACCCAGTCCGGCCTGCTGCGCGCGGAAGCTCTGCGTGTAGAACTCGTAGGCCACGACGGACGTGTTGAAGTTGCCGCCGGTCATGGTCCGGACGATGTCGAAGACCTTGAGCGTGCCCATGGCGATCGTCGTGATCACGACCACCAGCGCGGGACGGATGCTCGGCACGGTGATGAACCGGAACATGCCGATCCCGTGCAGCCCGTCGAGCCTGGCGGCCTCGGTGATGTCGTCGGGGATCGCCTTGATGGCCGCGGACAGCACGGTCATCGCGAAGCCCGCCTGGATCCAGATCATCACCGCGATGAGGAAGAACGTGTTCCACGGTTGGTTGAGCAGGAACTGGTACGGCTCCAGCCCCAGCCACACCAGGATCTGGTTGGCCAGGCCGATCTGCTGGATGTTGCCCTGGTTCGGCTTGTACTCGTAGACGAACTTCCAGATGATGCTGGCGCCCACGAGCGAGATCGACATGGGCAGGAAGATCAGGGTCTTGGCCAGCGACTCGTAGCGCGTCCGGTCGACAAGCACCGCGTAGATCAGCCCGATGGCCGTCGCGAGGATCGGCACCAGGATCACCCAGAGCATCGTGTTGCGGAGCACGGTCTGGAACTGGTCCTGCGTGAACGCCGTGACGTAGTTGTCGAGACCGACGAAGTTCTTGCTCTTGGAGTCGTACAGCGACAGCTTGATCGTGTTGAGCCCGGGGTACACCAACCCGAAGACCACGAAGATCAGGGTCGGGCCGAGGAAGCCGGCGACGACCACCCAGGTCGGGACCCTCTTGAGCTTGTCGATCCCGAAGAGGATCGCCCCCATGATGCCGACGAACAGCAGGATCGCGATGATCATCAGCGCGAACTTGTGTCCCACGGAGCCGGCTTCGATGAACCAGTCCATTCCTCACCCTTTCCCTCGTCGTCGAGGTGGCGCGTTCCGGACGATACGCCCGGAACGCCGGGATGGGGGCCGCCGAGCCGACGACCCCCACCCCGTTCCGTCAGCCGGTCAGGACGATGCCGGCCAGGCCGCCTCGATGTTGTCGAGGGTCTCGGCGTCGGACTGGTTCTCCGCGATCCACGCGGTCATCTGCTTCCAGAACGCGTCGGCGCCGACAGCACCGGGCATCTGGTCGGAGCCGTCGAACCGGAAGGTGTAGCTGTCGTCAGTCAGCAGGTCGAACGACAGCTTGTCGATCGGCGACTGCAGCAGCGCCGGGTCGAGGCCGCTGTTGGCGCTCAGCCAGCCCTGGCCGGTGGCCTCGGCCTTGGCGTTGGCCCACTCCGGGCTGGACAGGTACGCCTGGAACGCCTGGACCTCGGGACGGTCCGCGAAGGCCGTCACGAACTCGCCACCGCCGAGCAGCGGCTTGTCGTCGGCCGACTCACCGGGCAGGTAGAACGCGTAGACGTCGCCGTCCTCGGCGACCGTCAGGCCCTCGTCCCAGTTGGCCTGGTAGAAGTTGGCCGCGCGGTGCAGGAAGCACGTCTGGTCCGGGATGCCGTTCGCCGACTCGTTCCACGGGGCCGTGGCGATGGACTGGACGTCGCCCAGGCCGCCGTTCACGTAGTCCGGGTTCTTCAGGATGCTGCCCACCGTCTCGAGGGCGGACAGGACCTGCGGGTCGTTGAACGGGATCTCGTGGGTGACCCACTGGTCGTAGACCTCGGGGCCGGCCGTGCGCAGCAGCACGTCCTCCAGCCAGTCGGTGGCCGGCCAGCCGGTGGCGTCACCGGACTCGATGCCTGCGCACCACGGCTTGGCGTCGGGGAAGTCTTCCTTGATCTGGTCGGTGAGGGCGATGAGGTCGTCCCACGTGGTGGGGATCTCGTAGCCGTTCTCCTCGAACGCGGCCGGGGAGTACCAGACGAACGACTTCACGTTGGCGCCCAGCGGCGTCGCGTAGAGCGTGCCGTCGACCGTGCCGTAGTTGACCCAGCCCTCGGTGTAGTACTCGTTGGCGTTGTCGATGACCGCCTGCGGCGCCGCGACGACGGTGTCCGGGTAGTCGGCGACGATCGACGCCAGGAACCCGGGCTGCGGGATGTACGCGATGTCCGGCGGGTTGCCGGCCTGCAGGCGGACGGGCAGCTGCGCCTCGAACTCGCGCGAGCCCTCGTACTCGATGGTCGCGCCCGTGCACTCCTCGAAGGGGATGTACGAGTCGGTCTGCTGGACCGACTCCGGGTCGACGATCGACGTGTACACGCTGATCGACTTCCCGGACAGGTCGCCGTACTGCTCGAACGCTGCACAGTCGGCCGATCCGGTGGAGTCGCCACCGCCGCCGTCGCCGCCGTCGTCATCGCTCGAGCACGCTGTGAGAACCAGCGCGAGACTTGCCCCCGCCGCGGCCGCAGCCAGATAGCTGCGGCGCCTGCGTGTGCCGTTCATGAGACCTCCACGTCGTCATGCTCCGGTATGGCGCCGGCGTCTTCACCGGCACCCTTGCAAGCGATGCAAGTCGTTACGCAAAGCGGGCGCAACCGTAATGACCAGGCAATACGGTCACGATTGAGTTACAGGCTGACCTCGACGGTCCCGGACGACGGAAATCGTGCGGAAACGCCCTCGCCACGCACGAGATCGTCAGCGGCGTGGACGGGCCACGGCCACGTCAGACGAGGAGGCTGCGCAGGACCGCGAGGGCACCGTCGTCGTCGATGGTGCCGGTGACCTCGTCGGCCGCCGCGCGGACCGCCTCGGGCGCGTGGCCCATCGCGACGCCGCGCGCGGCCCAGCGCAGCATCTGCACGTCGTTGCCGCCGTCGCCGATCGCCACGGTCGCGTGCGGCTGCACGCCGAGGTGCTGGCGCACCTCCTCGAGCGCGCTCGCCTTGGACACGCCGCCCGGGGTGAGGTCCAGCCACGCGGACCAGCCGACGGCGTACTCGACCTCGTGCAGGCCCACGCGCTCGACGAGCTCGTGGAACTCCTCGGGCGTGCTCTGCGGGCTGCGGATGACCACGCGGGTGGCGGGCGTCGCGGTCAGCTCCTCCCAGGACACCACCTCGAGGTCGCCGGACAGCTCGCCGTCCGGGAAGTCGGCGGAGACCCGGAAGCCCAGGCCGAGGTCCTCGACGGCGAACAGGGCGTCGGGCAGCTCCATCGCGATGGTCCGCAGCGCGGGGCCGGGGTCGAACGTGACCACCCGGACGATCTCGTAGCCGTTCTCGGCGGCGGGATCGAGGCGGGCGGTGACCGCGCCGTTCGAGCAGACGACCCACCCCTCTGTCAGCCCGAGCTCCCGGGCCACCGGCGCGGCGGAGTGCACCCCGCGGCCGGTCGCCAGGACGATGTGCAGGCCGGAGTCACGGACCTGCAGGACCGCTTCGCGCACCTCGGCGGAGATCGTGCCGTCGTAGGACATGAGYGTCCCGTCGACGTCGAGCGCCACGAGGCGGCAGCGGGTCATCGCACCGGCTCCAGCACCTCGAGGCCGCCCAGGTACGGACGCAGGCCCTCCGGCACGCGCACCGAGCCGTCGGCCTGCTGGTGGTTCTCCAGGAGCGCGACGATCCACCGGGTGGTGGCGAGCGTGCCGTTGAGCGTGGCCACGGGCCGCATCGACCCGTCGGCCGTGCGCTCGCGGATGCCGAGGCGGCGGGCCTGGAACGTGGTGCAGTTGGAGGTCGACGTGAGCTCGAGGTACCGCTCCTGGCTGGGCAGCCACGCCTCGCAGTCGAACTTGCGGGCGGCGCTCGAGCCCAGGTCACCCGCGGCGGTGTCGATGACGCGGTAGGGCAGCTCGGCGAGGGCCAGCATCTCCTCCTCCCAGGCGAGGATGCGGCGGTGCTCGTCGTAGGCGTCCTCGACGGTCGTGTACGTGAAGGCCTCGACCTTGTGGAACTGGTGCACGCGGATGATCCCGCGGGTGTCCTTGCCGTAGGAGCCGGCCTCGCGCCGGTAGCAGGCCGACCAGCCGGCGTACCGCTTGGGGCCCTTCGACAGGTCGAGGATCTCCCCCGAGTGGTAGCCCGCGAGCGCCACCTCGCTGGTGCCGACGAGGTACAGGTCGTCAGCGGGCAGGTGGTAGATCTCGTCCGCGTGGGCACCGAGGAAGCCCGTGCCGGCCATGATCTCCGGCTTGACCAGCGTGGGTGTGATGACCGGCGTGAACCCGGCGCTCAGGGCCTTGTCGACCGCGGCGTTCAGGAGCGCGAGCTCGAGGCGCGCGCCGATGCCGGTCAGGTAGTAGAACCGCGCTCCGGACACCTTGGCGCCCCGCTCGGTGTCGATGGCCGCGAGGCCCTCGCCCAGCTCCAGGTGGTCCTTGACGGGGAAGTCGAAGTCGCGCGTCTCGCCCACGTACTTGAGGACCACGTAGTCGTCCTCGCCGCCCGCGGGGACGCCCTCCTCGACGACGTTCGAGATCCGGCGGCTCAGCTCGGTGGCGCGCGTCTCGGCGGCGTCGGCGTCGGACTGCAGCCCCTTGACCTGCTCGGCCAGGTGCTTGGCGCGGGCCAGCAGCGCCTGCTTCTCCTCGCCCTGCGCCTGCGCGACCAGCTTGCCCAGGGACTTCTGCTCGGCCCGCAGGGTCTCGAAGTCGGTCAGCGCGGAGCGCCGGCGCGCATCGGCGTCGAGCACCTCGTCGACGAGGTGGGGGTCGTCGCCACGCGCCACCTGGCTGGCCCGGACAAGGTCGGGATCCTCCCGCAGGAGCCGCAGATCGATCACCCAAGAACCCTACAGACCCGCGGGTGACCACCCGAACCGGAGCGCGCGGCCTGGTGGGCCGTAGATTCTGCCCATGACGTGGGAGGCGTGGGTGGCCGTGAGCGCGGCCGTCGCCGCGCTGTCCGCGCTCCTGCTGGTCCTGGTCCTCTGGTTGCGCCAGCGCGAGCTGCGTCGCCGGATCGAGTCGCCCCGCTCCGGGGCGAACGAGCGGGCGCTCCGGCTCGCGCGGGACGTGGACGAGACCGGGCAGCAGGTCGCGTTCGTTGCCAACCCCTCCAAGCCGGACGTCCCCGCGCTCCGGGCGGCGGTGCAGCGCGCGTGCGCGGAGCAGGGGCTGCCGGAGCCGCTGTGGTTCGAGACGACCATCGCCGATCCCGGCGTCGGGCAGGCGCGCAAGGCGATCGCCGAGGGCGCGGACGTCGTCGTCGCGATGGGCGGGGACGGCACGGTCCGGGCGGTGGCCGAGGGGCTCGTCGGCACCGGGGTGCCGATGGGACTCATGCCGCTGGGCACCGGCAACCTGCTGGCCCGCAACCTCGACCTGCCGCTCAGCGACCCGCTGGYCGCCATGCGGATCGCGCTCGAGGGACGGGACCGCACGATCGACGTCGGCTGGCTGCGGGTGCACCGGTGGGAGTCCGACCTCGACGACCCCGTGGCGGAGGCCGCCGAGGAGCTCCCCGACGAGCTCGGGCTCCCCCGCGACCACATCTTCCTGGTGATCGCCGGGCTCGGGTTCGACGCCGCGATGGTGGCCGACACCGACGAGCACCTCAAGGCCCGGGTCGGCTGGATCGCCTACTTCGTGTCCGGCATGCGGCACCTGCACGGGCGCCGCACCCGCATCCACGTCCGGCTCGACGACCAGCCGATGACGTCGACCCGCCTGCGCAGCCTGCTCATCGGCAACTGCGGAAAGCTGCCCGGCGGGATCACGCTGCTGCCCGACGCGCTGCTCGACGACGGCTGGCTGGACRTCGCAGCCATCGACACGCGCGGCGGGATCGCCGGCTGGGCACAGCTGTTCGGCGAGGTGGTGCTGCAGGGCGCCGGCGTGCGCAACGACCTCCCCGCCAAGATCGGCCGCATCGACCACACCCGCGCGCAGGAGGTCCGCGTGGTGGTGCAGGGCGGCGAGCACGTGCAGGTGGACGGCGACATCGTCGGCCGGGTGACCGAGCTGTCCGCGCGGGTGGACCACGCGGCGCTCGTGGTGCGGGTCGCCGCCACCTGATCCGGACGTCCGCGGGCAACCCCGTCATCCACCCACGCGGTGCTGCTCCCGACCGCTACGATCCCCGGCGAACGAGGCCGCGACGACGCGGCTCGCACCGGAAGGACCCCCGTGACCACCACCCTGCGCGCTGCCCTGTCGGCGGTCCTGCTGGCCGGCTTCTAC
>NZ_JBFUHU010000193.1:0-13123 GCF_056402235.1 Cellulomonas sp. P4_B5_2 | reverse complement strand
GGGCACGCTCGAGCGCGGCCGCGTCGGCGTCCACCTGGGCGAGGCGAAGGTTGTCGGCCMCCGACCCGACGAACACGTGGTGCTCCTGGGTGACCAGGGCGACGTGCCCGCGCAGCTCCTCGAGCGGCAGGTCGATCAGCGGCACGCCCCCGACCGTCACCGTGCCGTCCGTGGGCGGGTGGATACCGGCGAGCATCCGGCCGAGCGTCGACTTGCCGGCACCGGACGGTCCGACGACCGCCAGGCGCTCCCCGGCCGCGAGGTCGAGATCGATGCCGTGCAGCACGTTGTGACCCTCGCGGTACGCGTAGGTGAGATCCCTGGCGGCGATGTCCTCGTCGACCGGCGTGCCCTCCCGGGTCTGGCGGTCGGGCTCGACCAGCTGGACGCCGACGATCCGCGCGAGCGACGTGGCGGCCACCTGGATCTCGTCGACCCAGAAGATCAGCTCCCAGACGGGACCGGTGATCTGGTACGTGTACAGGACGATCGTCGTCACCGCGCCGACCGAGACGTGCCCCTGCGAGGCCAGGTAGCCGCCCCAGAACAGCACGGCGGCGGGGGCCAGGACGAACGTGAGGTCGATGCCCGGGAACAGGATCGTGCGCAGCCGGAGCGTCGCCTTCTCCGCCTCGAACGCCTCCGCCAGGTCGTCGTTCACCCGCTGCATGCGGCGCGCGCCGAGACGGAGGGCGTCGACCGTCCGGGCACCCTCCACGGACTCGGTGATCGTGCCGTTGAGCACCGCGTACGCCGCGGACTCGCGCTGGTACGCCGGGGTCGCGCGCTTGAGGTACCAGCGCACGATGAACAGCAGCGTCGGGACGCCGAGGAACATCGCCAGCGAGACCACCGGCGAGAGCACGAGGCACGCGACGATCGTCAGCGAGATGGTGACGACCGCGACGATCACGCGCGGCACGCCGAAGCGGACCGCGTGCTGCAGCTTGTTGACGTCGTTGGTGGTGCGCGCCACGAGGTCGCCCGTACCCGCGCGCTCCACAGTGGACAGCGGCAGGGCCGTAACCTTCTCKATGAACTCCTCGCGCAGCTCCGCGAAGACCTCCTCGCCGAAGATCATCGACGAACGCTGGGCGAACCGGATGAGGACCGTCTGGGCCAGCACGGCTGCCGCACCGATGGCGATGAGCGTGTTGACGTACCCGACGGTGGTGCCGTCGGTCACGGCGTCGATGAGCATGCCCAGCAGCCACGGGCCGGCCAGCCCCGCGGTGGCGGCCAGCGTGTGCAGGACCGCGATCAGCGTCAGCGGCCGGTGGTGCTTGCGGAACAGCAGGCCGGCGTAGGCGCGGACCGTCGCCGAGTCGGCGATGGGGAGCTTCATGACTGACCTCCTCTGTTCTCTCCTGCCGTGCCCGCGGACTGCGCGGCCATCAGCTCCTGGTACAGGCGCTCGTCGTCCTCGAGCGCCTCGACCGTGCGGTTCTCCAGCGACTCCTCGTYCATGTTCCGCCCGACGACGGCCCGGTAGGCGCGGGCCACCTCGAGGTCGCCGGCGCCGTGCACGAGCAGCGCGTCGTGCGTGCCGCGGGCGACGACGACGCCGTCCTGCACGAACGCGACCTCGTCGACGTGGTCCAGCACCAGCGGGCTGGCCGTCACGACGAGCGTGGTCCGGCCGCGCCGGACGTCCGCCAGCCGTGCCGCGATCCGCGCCTCCGTGTGGGCGTCGACCGCGCTGGTCGGCTCGACGAGCACGAGGATCTCGGGGTCGATGAGGAGCGCCCGCGCGAGGGCGACTCGCTGCCGCTGCCCGCCGGACAGCGAGCGGCCCTTCTCGGGCAGCTCACCGGCGAGCCCGTCGGGCACCGAGTCGAGCACGTCCTGCGCGTCGGCCGTGCCGATCACGCGCAGCAGGTCGTCCTCGGAGGCGTCGCCGCGCACGTCGAGCTCCTGGGCCAGGAGTCCGGAGAACAGGTGCGGCGTCGCCTCCGCGACGACGATGCGTTGGCGGACGACGTCCTTGTCCAGCTCGGACAGGAGCACGCCACCCAGGCGCACGGGGGTGTCCTTCTCGGCCTCGTCGTCGAACCGGCCGAGCCGGGTCGCGATGCGCGCGGTCTCGTCGGGGTCGACGCTCACCAGCGCGACCACCCGGCCGGCCGCGAGGTCCAGGCCGCTGACCTCGTCGACCAGCGACGAGTGCGATCCCGGCGCGGCGGCCGTCCCGCCGGTCGCTCCCGTGGCGGGGACGACCTGGAGCACCTTGACCACCTTGCCGGCGCCGATGTGCGCGCGCGTCGCGGCCTGCAGCATCTGCGTGGCGTTCTGCACGGGCCACGACAGGAACGCCGCGAAGCCGTACGTGGACACGAGCTGACCGGGCGTGATGGTGCCGGCCAGCGCCATGTGCGCGCCGAGCCAGATGAGCGTGATGACGAACGCGCCGGGCAGCAGCACCTGCAGCGCGTCCAGGATCGACTGCGTCTTGGCGACCTCGACCCCGCGGCGCCGCGTCTCCTGCGACTGCGCGCGGTAGCGGCCGGTGAAGACCTCCTCGCCGCCGATGCCGCGCAGGATGCGCAGCCCCGAGACGGTGTCCGAGCCGAGCGTGGTCAGTCGGCCCGACGCCTCGCGCTGAGCCGCCTGCCGTCGGGAGAGCGGCTTGACCAGCAGGCCGAGGATCGCGGCGACCGTGGGCAGGCCGAGCACCACCACGAGTCCGAGCGGGACGGACACGCGCAGCATGAGCACCGCGACGATGCCGTACGCGACGAGGCTGCCGAGGAAGTGCGCGGCCATCGCGAAGACCTCGCCGATGCGCAGCGCGTCGTTGGCCACCGCGGAGACGACCTCGCCCGTCGGGAGCTCCTTGGTGATCGTGTGGCCGGAGCGGGCGACGGTCCTGCCGACCAGCTGCGACGAGGTGAAGGCCGCGCGGAGCCAGTTGTTGACGTCGTACCGGTGCCCGATGGCGGACGCCGTGATGATCACGGCACCGAGCGCCAGGAGCGTGCCGCACGCCCGCCACAGGTCGGGGCCGAAGCCGCTGTCCAGACCGTCGTCGATCGCGCGACCGACCACGTACGGGGTGAACGCCTGGCACGCGAACATGGTGATGCCGAGGCCGACCGCCGTCAGGAGGATGCCCCACTGCCGGCGCGCGAGCCACCAGAGCAGCGCGACGGGCCCGCTCAGAGGCGGGGTACCGGGATCGTCGAGGGGGAGGGAACGCACGAGGAGCCACGTTACGTGCGGGTACTGACATCGATCGAACCGTTTTCCGTGACGTCGGACGCAGGACGGACCTCCCCTGCGCGCCGACTACCCTGAGGGCGTGACGCAGACGCCTGACCTGGCCGCCACCACCCACCGCCCCGTGCTCGTCGTCGACTTCGGCGCGCAGTACGCGCAGCTCATCGCGCGGCGCGTGCGCGAGGCCAACGTGTACTCCGAGATCGTGCCGCACACGGCGTCGGTCGCGGACCTGCTGGCCAAGGACCCGGCGGCGATCATCCTGTCGGGCGGCCCCTCGTCGGTGTACGCGACCGGTGCGCCGTTCGTCGATCCCGCCCTGTTCGAGGCGGGCGTCCCCGTGCTCGGCATCTGCTACGGATTCCAGGCCATGGCGGCGGCGCTCGGCGGGACGGTCGCCCAGACCGGCCAGCGTGAGTACGGCGGGACGGCCGTCGAGGTCACGTCCGCCGGCACGGTGCTGTCCGGCAGCCCGGACTCGCAGACGGTGTGGATGAGCCACGGCGACGCGGTGCACGCCGCGCCCGAGGGGTTCGAGGTGCTCGCCACGTCGGCGGGCAGCCCGGTCGCCGCGTTCGAGGACCGCGCCCGTCGCCTGTACGGCGTGCAGTGGCACCCCGAGGTCAAGCACTCGCCGCTCGGCCAGAAGGCGCTCGAGAACTTCCTGTACGAGGGCGCCGGCCTGGTCCCCGACTGGAACGCCGGGAACGTCGTCGCGGAGCAGGTGGAGAGGATCCGCGCGCAGGTCGGCGACGCGCGGGTCATCTGCGGGCTCTCCGGCGGCGTGGACTCCTCGGTGGCCGCGGCACTCGTGCAGAAGGCCGTCGGCAGCCAGCTGACCTGCGTGTTCGTCGACCACGGCCTGCTGCGGTCCGGCGAGGCCGAGCAGGTGGAGAAGGATTTCGTCGCCGCCACGGGCGTGCAGCTCAAGGTGGTCGACGCCCGCGAGCGGTTCCTGCACGCGCTCGCCGGGCACACCGACCCCGAGACCAAGCGCAAGATCATCGGCCGCGAGTTCATCCGGGTGTTCGAGCAGGCGGCGCGAGAGATCATCGAGGGCTCAGCGGAGGCCGGCGAGGGCGAGGAGGTCAAGTTCCTCGTCCAGGGCACCCTCTACCCGGACGTGGTCGAGTCCGGCGGTGGCGAGGGCGCGGCGAACATCAAGTCGCACCACAACGTGGGCGGGCTGCCCGACGACCTGCAGTTCGAGCTGGTCGAGCCGCTGCGCACCCTGTTCAAGGACGAGGTCCGTGCGGTCGGCCTGGAGCTGGGGGTGCCCGAGGGCATCGTCTGGCGCCAGCCGTTCCCCGGACCCGGGCTGGGCATCCGCATCATCGGCGAGGTGACCGCCGAGCGCCTCGACATCCTGCGCGCGGCCGACGTCATCGCCCGCGAGGAGCTGACCCGCGCGGGACTGGACCGCGACATCTGGCAGTGCCCGGTCGTGCTGCTCGCGGACGTGCGCTCGGTGGGCGTGCAGGGCGACGGCCGGACCTACGGGCACCCGGTCGTGCTGCGGCCGGTGTCGTCGGAGGACGCGATGACCGCCGACTGGACCCGCCTGCCCTACGACGTCCTGGCGACGATCTCGACCCGGATCACCAACGAGGTGCCCGAGGTCAACCGCGTCGTCCTCGACGTGACGAGCAAGCCGCCGGGCACGATCGAGTGGGAGTGACTGGGAGTGACACAGTGACCGAGACCCCGACCACGACGAACGTGGACCCCTGGGTGCGCAAGGCCGCAGGGGCGACGAAGCGCTACCGCGTGCTCGCGTGGATCACCGGCACCATGCTGCTGCTGCTCTGCGTCGAGCTGGTCCTCAAGTACGTGTTCCACGCGAGCGGGGTGGACGCCTCYGGCACGCCGAACCCGGTCATCGGCTCCTGGATCGCGTACGCGCACGGGTGGATCTACGTCGTCTACCTGGTCACGGTCTTCGACCTCTGGTCGAAGATGCGCTGGCGGCTCGGGCGGCTCGCGACGATGGCCGCGGCCGGCGTCGTGCCGGTCATGTCGTTCATCCTCGAGCGCAAGGTGCACGCGCAGGCGCTCGCCCGCATCGAGGCCGCCGGTGGCGCACGCGGGTGACATGTCCTGTGTCGTGGTCAGTCGTCCGGTTCGCGCCGTTACGGTGAGCGCGTGCTGATCGTCCACGTCTCCGACTGCTACGCACCGCGCACCGGGGGGATCGAGTCGCAGGTGGGTGACCTCGCCGCGCGGCAGGTCGCCGCCGGGCACGAGGTGCACGTCCTGACGGCCACGCTCGGCGTCGGCGGCGAGCGCGGGGGTGTCGTCGACCTGGAGCACGGGGTCCGCGTGCACCGGCTCGGTGCACGGCTCCCGTTCGACCTCCCCGTGAACCCCGTCGGCCCGCGACTGGTCCGCGAGGCCTACGCCGCCCTGCGTCCCGACGTCGTGCACGTGCACGCCGGGGTGCTGTCCCCGTTCGCGTACGACGGTGCCCGGATCGCCCTCGACGCCGGTCTGCCGACGGCGATCACGTGGCACTGCATGCTCGACGGCGTGGTCGGTGCCCTGCGGACCGCAGTGGGTCGGACGCACTGGCAGCGGACGCCCGCCGCGCTGAGCGCCGTCAGCCACGCCGCGGCCGCCCGTGTGCGCGAGGTGTTCGGTACCGAGGTGTCGGTGATGCCGAACGGGATCGACCTCGACCTCTGGGCCCCCAGGAGCTTCTCCGAGGGGCGGGGGCGCCCCGGCGAGCACGGGCCGCTGCGGCTGGTGTCGACGATGCGCCTCGCACCGCGCAAGCGGGCGGTGCCGCTGGTCGAGCTGGTCGGCCAGGCCGCGCGTCGGCTGCCGCCCGATCGGTTGCGCCTGTCGATCATCGGGTCCGGGCCGGCCCAGGGCCGGGTCGCGTCGGCGGTGGCGGGGCAGGGGCTGCAGCACGTCGTGGACCTGCGCGGTCGGCTGACCCGGCCCCAGGTCCGCAGCGCCTACACCGACGCCGACGTGTTCCTCGCCCCGGCGGAGCTCGAGGCGTTCGGCATCGCCGCGCTCGAGGCCCGCACGGCCGGGCTGGCGATCGTCGCCCGGCGCGGCACGGGGATCGAGGAGTTCGTCGAGGACGGTGTGGACGGCCTCCTGGTCGCCGACGACGCCGAGATGACCGAGGCGATCGTGCAGCTCGCGCGAGACGGCCGCCTGCTCGAGGGCATGCTCTCGCACAACCGCGCGGTGCGGCCCCGGTTCGGGTGGGACGACGTGCTGGCCGCCGCGGACGGCGAGTACGCGAGGGCACGCGCGGCGAAATCTCCCACTTCGTCACCCGCCCCTCACTAGAGTCGGTCTCGTTGGACGGTTCTGTCAGGGGCCGCACGGCACACCTGCCCGTCCTCTGGGGGTTCAGAGAGGGAGACATGACGACGACGACGGGACAACCGAGGTCGGTCCGCGTGCTCGGGCTGCTGACCATCATCTTCGGGATCATCTTCATCATCGCGGGTGGCATCACGTGGGGCGCCGTCGCCAGCAACCTGGCGGCCGAGCAGATCACGGTGTCCGAGGACGCGCAGGCGTTCGGCGGCCAGCTGGTCGACACCCCGTGGGAGGCCTGGTTCCAGGCCGACATCATCAACACCCACGCACTCGAGGCCACCGACGGCCAGACCTACGCGCAGCTGGACCAGGACGACGAGCGCCGCGGCACGGTCATGACGGCCTCGTTCCTGCGCGCCTCGTTGTTCACGTCGGTCGTGGCGTTCGGCGTCGCGCTGCTCGTGGTCGGCATCGGCGTCGTGTTCATCCTCATCGGGTGGGCGCTGCGCAAGGTCGGCACCACCACCTACTCGAGGTCTCTCCGCCCGGCCGTCGCCGTCTGCCCGTCTGCTCAGCGCCGGGCGTTGCGTGCTCCGCTCACGATCGAGCCGACCAGCAGCGCGGTCCCGGCGACCGCGAGGAGCACGATCATCGCGAGCTGGAGGTCGATCTCGACCCCCGCCGCCCACGCGAGCAGGCCGACGCCGATCGCGGCGATGACCAGGCCCCAGACGACGGTCCCGACCCGCAGGCGGCGGCGGGGCGGGTCGACGGGTGCGGGCTCGGACGGCGCGACCTCCGCGACGAACGGGTCCGGGCTGCTGGACGGCACGTCGGCCGGCGCGGGGCGCTCCGACGGGGAGTACAGCGCGCCGATCGGGGACGTCTCCGGGCCGGGCTCGGGCGACCCGAACGGTGCCGGCTGCGTGACGGGCAGCGGCGTCGTCTCGTCGAGCGCGAGCACGGGGTGCTCGTCGTCAGCGGTCTCCTCGACCGGGAGGACGGCGGTGTCGTCGGCGGCGGGCTCCGGGTCGGAGACCGGCAGGGCGAGCGTCTCGTCGTCGTCGCGGGGGGTCTTGTCGGTGGACATCAGTTCTCCTCGATGATCGAGACGTCGCCGGCGCCGATCTGCACCTGCAGGGCGAGCTGCGGGCCGTCGGGGCCGACGTCGTCGGTCGTGAAGGTGCGGGGGTTGAGGCCGACACCGTCGACGCTCCTGCTCTGGCCGTCGACGTCCCAGCGCACCGTGCCGGCGCCGGCCTCGACGTCGGCGGTCACGCTCGCGTCGGCGGGCACGATGACGGTCAGGTCACCGGCGGCGAGCGAGATCGGGACCTCGAGCGTCTCCGAGGTCAGGGTCACCTCGGTGAGGTCGATGGTGGCGTCGCCGAACCCCATGGAGAAGCCGTCCGCGGCCTCGGAGCGGTCGGTGACCACCGCGACGCCGTCGGCCGCGAAGTCGTGCCGCGCGTCCGAGGACCAGTTCCACGTCGTGTTCTGGACGGCGCCGAGGGGCACGGCGGCGATGATGCCGACGACCGCCAGCCCGCCGAGCGCGCCGCTGGTGCGGCCGCGCAGACCGGACACGATGATGCCGAGACCGGCCAGGACGATGCCGATACCCAGCGCGGTGAGCGCGACGGGTCCGGTGAAGTCGCCCGAGCGCTCGGCCATCAGCAGCAGAGCGAGGGCCAGCAGGCTGAGCGCGACGACCACACCGACCGTGCCGACGCCGGCGCCGGGGGTGCGCGGACGCGGGGGGCGCGGGGGCCGCGGGGGACGCGGCGGCTGCACGGGTCGGGGAGCAGGAGCGGGAACAGGAGCCGGCTGCGGTGCGGCGTAGGACGTCCAGGCAGGGGCAGGTGCCGGGGGGACGCCGTAGGCGGACGTCGTCGGCGGGGTGTCCGTGACCGGCGTGGCGTACGTGCTCGCGGCGGGGTAGCTCGCGGCGGGGTAGCTCGCTGCGGGGTAGCTCCCTGCGGGGGCGGGCGGCACGTACGGCGTGAACGGCGGCGCCGGGGGGCGCGGCTGGGACGACTTCTGGTTGGCGACGACCGCGATCAGCGTGACGATCCCGCCGATGAACGCGAGCCACAGGATGCCCTGGACCCATCCGGGCGGACCCCAGAAGAAGAACCAGCTGTCGCCGCGGTTGATGCCGACGATGACGAAGGCGAGGGCGCCGAGCAGCGCGATGTCGAACCGGCCGAGGATCATCTCCTCGAGGTGGATTCGACCGTCGCGTCGCTCGGGCAGCAGCGCCCAGGCGACGCCGTACGCCACCAGGCCGAGGCCGCCCAGCAGGAGCGTCGCGACGAAGATGCCGCGGACCAGCAGGGGGTCGATCCCGAAGCGGTCGCCGATGCCGCCGCTGACGCCGCCGATCCAGCGGTCGTCGGCGCGGGTGATGCCGAGGCGGCGCACCCCGGCGAAGAAGCTGTTCGAGTGCTGCGCGGGGGCCGGGTCCGGTGCCGGGGCGGCCGGTGCCGGCTCCGGGCCGGCGGGGGTGGTCGTGTCCATGACTCGATCCTGCTCGCCCGGACGCGCGCCCGGCATCGGGTGGTCCCCTGAGCGCACCCTGATCCTGGGTCCGCGAACCCCTGAACCGACCCCGGACGCGACCCCGGAAGGCCTCGCGGCGTGTGACGATCGGACCGTGCACCCGACCACGCCCGTTCTCGCGCCGACGCGCCGGCTGCCGCTGCGTCGTCCCGCGCGCGGGCGGTGGTTCGGTGGTGTAGCCCTCGGCCTGTCTGCGCATCTCGACCTGCCGGTCGGGCTGGTGCGGTTGGCGTTCGTCGTGCTCACCCCCGTCGCAGGCGTCGGCCCTCTGCTGTACGTGTTCTGGTGGCTCGCGGTCCCGGCGGGCGACCCCGCCGCGGCTGCGCAGGACATCCGCCCGAGCGCGCTGAGCCGTCTTGCCCGTCGGCAGGCCGTCATCGAGCCCGGTCGGCGCATCCCCGTGACGGACATCGCCATCGGCGCGGTGCTGGTGATCGCGGCCGCGTTGCTGATCGCGGTCCGGTCCGGGGCCGACGTGGACGCGGACTGGCTCCTGCCCGCCCTGATCGTCCTCTCGGGGCTGTGGCTGGCGTGGAGCCAGCTCGACGAGCTGCAGCGCGGGCGCCTGCGGGACCGGGCCGGCGGGCGGACTCCCGTGAGCCTCCTGCGGGTCGCCGGCGGGATCCTGCTCGCGGGCGTCGGCGTGCTCCTGTTCGTCGGCCTCGCGTCCGGGGAGGGCGTCGACACGGCGACCCTCGCGCAGTCGATCGTCGCGGCGCTCGTGATGCTCGGCGGCGTGGCCCTGGTGCTCACGCCCTGGTGGCTGCGGCTGGTGCGGGAGCTCGGCGACGAGCGGGCCGCCCGCGCGCGCGAGTCGGAGCGCGCGGACATCGCCGCCCACCTGCACGACTCCGTGCTCCAGACGCTGGCCCTGATCCGCTCGCGGGCCGACGATTCCGCGGAGGTCGCCCGCATGGCGCGTGCGCAGGAGCGCGAGCTGCGCGAGTGGCTCTACGACGACCGCCCGGCGCCGGGCACCTCGGTGGCGGCGGCGCTGCGGGGGATCATCGCCGAGGTGGAGGACTCGCGCTCGGGTCCGACCGGCGACCCCGTGGCCGTCGAGTCGGTGGTGGTCGGGGACCGGGTCCCCGACGCCGACACCGAGGCGCTGCTGCAGGCGACGCGCGAGGCGCTGGTCAACGCGGTGGTGCACGGGCGGCCGCCGGTGTCGCTCTACCTCGAGGTGGGTGCGACCGAGGTCGAGGTGTTCGTCCGCGACCACGGCGACGGGTTCGACCTCGACGAGGTGGGCACCGACCGGTTCGGGGTGCGGGAGTCGATCATCGGGCGGGTGCGTCGTCGTGGCGGCGCCGCCACCGTCACCAGCAGCCCCGAGCGCGGGACCGAGGTGCACCTGGTGGTGCCGATCCGGGTGTCGGACGAACAGGGAGTGCAGTCATGAGCGAGCCAGTCGACGTGGTGCTGGTGGACGACCACCACATGTTCCGGACCGGCGTGAAGGCGTCGCTCGACGCCGGCGTGCGGGTGATCGGCGAGGCGGACACGGTCGACGAGGCGATCCGGCTGGTGCGCGAGCTGAAGCCCCCGGTCGTGCTGCTCGACGTGCACCTGCCCGGCGGCGATGGGGGAGGCGGCGCCGAGGTGATCAAGGCGTGCACCGACCTGCTGGGCCAGACCCGGTTCCTCGCCCTGTCGGTGTCCGACGCCTCCGAGGACGTGGTCGCGGTCATCCGCGCCGGCGCCCGCGGGTACGTCACCAAGGCGATCGACGGCACCGACCTGTCCGACGCGGTCCGCCGCGTGGCCGGCGGGGACGCCGTGTTCTCGCCGCGGCTGGCAGGGTTCGTGCTCGACGCGTTCGGCGCGGCCGCGGGCGACATCGCGATCGGAGACGACGAGCTGGACCGGCTCTCCGCCCGCGAGCGCGAGGTCATGCGGCTCATCGCGCGCGGGTACTCCTACCGCGAGGTGGCGTCCGAGCTGTTCATCTCGATCAAGACCGTCGAGACCCACGTCTCGGCGGTCCTGCGCAAGCTCCAGCTGTCCAGCCGCCACGAGCTGACGCGCTGGGCGGCGGCACGACGGCTGCTGTAGCCCGGGGAGCCCTAGGCTCCTGCGGGTGAAGCAACGCGTCGCGGCCTACGCCATCGTCGTCGAGTCCGGGCGGGTGCTGCTCCCGCACTGGTTGGAGGGGCCAATCTCGGGGTGGACCCTTCCCGGCGGCGGCATCGACCCGGGGGAAGACCCTGCCGACGCCGCCGTGCGGGAGGTGTACGAGGAGACCGGGTACCACGTGGTGCTCGACGAGCTGCTAGGCATCGACTCGATCGTCATCCCGGCCGCCACGCGTCTCGACCCCACCGAGGGAGACCTCCACGGGTTGCGGATCATCTACCGCGCCCACGTCGTCGGCGGTGAGCTGCGCGACGAGGCCGACGGCAGCACCGACACCGCGGCGTGGTTCGACCTGGCCGAGGTGGCGGGGCTCGACCGGGTCGAGCTGGTCGACATCGGCCTGCGGCTGGCCGGGCACTAGAGGGATCCGTACCAGGCCTGCAGGTACGCGTCCGAGCGGGCCGAGCCGAGGATCCCCGGGGACATCCGATTCATCACGTAGGCGAACGTGAGCCCGCGGTCGACGTCGTTGACGACGAGCGAGCCGCCCCAGCCACCCCAGAACGCCACGCGTCCCTCGGGGATGTACGGAGTGCTCGCCGGGTGGGACACCGCGTAGCCGAGACCGAACCGCAGGGGCACGCCGAGCACGAGGTCGACGTTGTCGGTGTGCTGCGCGAACACCAGGTCGACGGTCGCGGGGGAGAGCAGCCCGCCCCCGCCGTTCGTGAGCACCGACTGGACCGTCGCCACCGAGCGCGCGTTGCCGTGGCCCCCGGCGCCCCCGATCCCGGCGGCCTTCCACTCCCGGGTCCAGGTGATCGAGGCGTCGAGCACCGGCCCGGTCAGCGTGCGGCGCGCGGGGGAGTCCGGTGGCAGCTGCGTGAGGTCGATCTGCGAGGGCGGCGGCGGGACGACGTGGCTGACGCGCACGTCCTGTGCTGGCGGCAGGCCGAGCCAGAAGTCGGCGCCCAGCGGCTCCGCGATCTCGGCGCGGAAGAACTCGCCGAGCGGCCGGCCCGTGACGCGCAGGACGAGCTCGCCCACCAGGTGCCCGTAGTCGAGCAGGTGGTAGCCGGACAGCGTGCCGGGCGGCCACCACGGCGCCTGGGCGGCGAGCCGGGCGGTCGCGGCGGGGACGTCGAGGATGTCCTCGCCGGTGACCGGCTGGTCCCAGCCCGAGACGCCCGAGGTGTGGTTGAGCACGTGCCTGACCAGCACGCCCTCCTTGCCTGCCGCCTTGAACTCGGGCCAGTAGGCGCCGACCGGCTCGTCCGGGTCGAGCAGCCCTCGGTCGACGAGCAGCAGCGCGCACAGGGATGCCATGGTCTTGGAGATCGACCACACGTTGGTCAGCGTGTCCGCCGTCCACGGCGTCGTCCGCGCGGGGTCCGCCCAGCCGCCCCAGAGGTCGAGCACGAGCGTGCCCCGCTCGACGACGGCGACGCTCGCGCCGAGCTCCGCGCCCGCGTCGAGGTGCTGCTGGAACGAGGCGCGCAGTGCGGAGAACCGCTCGTCGGCGAAGCCCTGGACCGGCGTGCTCGTCATCGAGCCCTCCTGCGTCGGCGGATCGTGTGTACTCTGACCTGCAACATACCGCGCGGTCGGTATGGCGACAACGTCGTCGACTCCGGAGGTGCACGTGCAGATCGTGGGCGCGGTGCTGGAACGGGCGGGCTCCCCGGCTCCGTTCGCGACCTCCCGGCCGTTCACCGTCGGCGCCCTGGAGCTGGACGGCCCCGGACCCGGTGAGCTGCTGGTCCGCATCGAGGCCGCGGGCGTCTGCCACTCGGACCTGTCGGTCGTCGACGGCAACCGGGCCCGGCCCACGCCGATGCTGCTCGGGCACGAGGCCGCGGGGATCGTCGCGGAGCTGGGCCCCGGCGTCGACGACCTGGCCACGGGTGACCGCGTCGTCATGACCTTCCTCCCGCGCTGCGGAGGCTGCCCCGAGTGCGCGACCGACGGGCGCCTGCCGTGCCGGGTCGGC
>NZ_JBFUHU010000192.1:0-7174 GCF_056402235.1 Cellulomonas sp. P4_B5_2 | reverse complement strand
CGCCCCGGTCCGCGAGGGACCGGGGCGTTCGCCGTGCGTGCGGTGCGGGTCAGCCCACCTGGGGCAGCGTCCCCGTGCCACCGTCGCTGATGACCGGGCCCGCCGCGGGCAGGTCGGTGCCCGATCCCGGCGTGCCGTAGGAGGCGCCGACCGCGACCGGCTCCGCCGGGTGCGCTCCGCGCGGGACGCCACGGAACGTGAACTCCCCGAGCAGACCCTCGCCCTCGGCGTCCACGATCACGAGCTGGCCGGCCTTGAGCTCGCCGAACAGGATCTTCTCGGACAGTGCGTCCTCGATGTCCCGCTGGATGGCGCGGCGCAGCGGCCGAGCACCCAGGACCGGGTCGTAGCCCTTCTCCGACAGCAGCTTCTTGGCCGCAGGCGTGATCTCGATGTCCATGTCCTTGGCCCGCAGGCGCGTGGCCAGCTTGGCGACCATGAGGTCGACGATCGCGAAGATCTCCGGCTGGGACAGCTGCGGGAACACGACCACGTCGTCGACGCGGTTGAGGAACTCAGGCCGGAAGTGCTGCTTGAGCTCGTCGTTGACCTTGGACTTCATGCGCTCGTACGACGTCGACAGGTCCCCGCCGGCCTGGAAGCCGGTCATGAGGCCCTTGGCGATGTCCCGGGTGCCGAGGTTCGTGGTCATGATGATGACGGTGTTCTTGAAGTCGACCACCCGGCCCTGCGAGTCGGTCAGGCGACCGTCCTCGAGGATCTGCAGCAGCGAGTTGAAGATGTCCGCGTGCGCCTTCTCGACCTCGTCGAAGAGGACCACCGAGAACGGCTTGCGACGGACCTTCTCCGTGAGCTGGCCGCCCTCGTCGTACCCGACGTAGCCGGGAGGCGAGCCGAACAGCCGCGAGACCGTGTGCTTCTCCGAGAACTCGGACATGTCGAGCTGGATGAGCGCGTCCTCGTCACCGAACAGGAACTCCGCGAGCGCCTTGGCCAGCTCGGTCTTCCCGACGCCCGTGGGGCCGGCGAAGATGAACGACCCACCGGGGCGCTTCGGGTCCTTGAGCCCGGCACGCGTACGGCGGATGGCCTGCGAGAGCGCCTTGATGGCCGCCTCCTGGCCGACGACGCGCTTGTGCAGGTTCTCCTCCATGTGGAGCAGCCGGCTGGACTCCTCCTCGGTGAGCTTGAACACCGGGATGCCCGTGGCGATCGCCAGCACCTCGGCGATGAGCTCCTCGTCCACCTCCGCGACCGCGTCGAGGTCGCCGGACTTCCAGGCCTTCTCCTTCTCCACGCGCTTGAGACCGAGCTGCTTCTCGGCGTCGCGGAGACGGGCTGCCTTCTCGAAGTCCTGCTCGTCGATCGCCGACTCCTTGTCGCGGCGCGTCTCGGCGATCTGCTCGTCGAGCTCGCGCAGCTCCGGGGGAGCCGTCATGCGGCGGATGCGCAGGCGGGCGCCGGCCTCGTCGACCAGGTCGATCGCCTTGTCCGGCAGGTAGCGGTCGTTGACGTACCGGTCCGCCAGGGTGGCGGCGGCGACCAGCGCGGCGTCCGTGATGGACACGCGGTGGTGCGCCTCGTACCGGTCGCGCAGACCCTTGAGGATCTCGATCGCGTGCGCCAGGTTGGGCTCGGCCACCTGGATCGGCTGGAAGCGACGCTCCAGGGCAGGGTCCTTCTCGACGTACTTGCGGTACTCGTCGAGCGTGGTGGCACCGATGGTCTGCAGCTCGCCGCGCGCCAGCATCGGCTTGAGGATGCTCGCGGCGTCGATGGCGCCCTCGGCGGCACCCGCCCCGACGAGGGTGTGGATCTCGTCGATGAACAGGATGATGTCGCCGCGCGTGCGGATCTCCTTGAGCACCTWCTTCAGGCGCTCCTCGAAGTCACCGCGGTACCGGGAACCCGCCACGAGCGCGCCCAGGTCCAGCGTGTAGAGCTGCTTGTCCTTCAGCGTCTCGGGCACGTCGCCGCGCACGATGTCCTGCGCGAGGCCCTCGACGACGGCGGTCTTGCCGACGCCGGGCTCCCCGATGAGGACCGGGTTGTTCTTGGTGCGGCGGGACAGCACCTGCATGACCCGCTCGATYTCYTTCKMRCGSCCGATGACCGGGTCGAGCTTGCCSTCGMGCGCRGCCTGSGTSAGGTTGCGGCCGAACTGGTCGAGGACGGCGCTGCCCGAGGGCTGACCCTCCTGCGGACCGCCGGCGGCGACGGGCTCCTTGCCCTGGTAGCCGGAGACGAGCTGGATGACCTGCTGGCGCACGCGGTTCAGGTCCGCGCCCAGCTTGTTGAGGACCTGGGCGGCGACGCCCTCGCCCTCGCGGATGAGGCCGAGCAGGATGTGCTCGGTCCCGATGTAGTTGTGGCCCAGCTGCAGCGCCTCGCGCAGCGACAGCTCGAGGACCTTCTTGGCGCGCGGGGTGAAGGGGATGTGACCCGACGGAGCCTGCTGGCCCTCGCCGATGATCTCCTGCACCTGGGCGCGCACGGCCTCGAGCGAGATGCCGAGCGACTCCAGAGCCTTGGCTGCGACACCCTCACCCTCATGGATCAGGCCCAGGAGGATGTGCTCCGTCCCGATGTAGTTGTGGTTGAGCATCCGTGCCTCTTCTTGGGCAAGGACGACCACGCGACGGGCTCGGTCCGTGAATCTCTCGAACATGTGCACTCCTCACGAGCTGCGTGCCGGCTCCCCTGGCTGGCGCACCGGGGGACGACGGGGCGGCGTTGTTCGATGCTAACGGCGGGGTGGTGCCTGGACTGCCCGTGTTCGCCGCAGGCGTGACGACGGCCCCCGGTTGCCCGGTGTCTGCCGGTTTCCGGATCCACGCGGACGCGGTGTCGCCGGTGGCCGTAGCCTGACGCAGCAGCCGACCACCGGGAGCCGCCATGACCGTGCCCGACCTCGTCGTCCGCGCGCGCCGCGCCTGGGTCGACGAAGCGTGGCAGCCCGCGCAGGTCGCGGTCACCGACGGGCGCATCACCGCGCTCGACGGACCGGTCCCGGCCGGTGTCGCGGAGGTCGAGCTCGGCCCCGACGAGGTCCTTCTGCCCGGCCTGGTGGACAGCCACGTGCACGTCAACGAGCCGGGCCGCACCGCGTGGGAGGGCTTCGCGTCGGCTACCCGTGCGGCTGCTGCCGGTGGTGTCACGACCCTGGTCGACATGCCGCTCAACTCGATCCCGCCCACCACCACGGTCCGGGCACTGGACGCCAAGCGCGCGGCGACCGCCCGCAAGCTGACCGTGGACGTGGCGTTCTGGGGCGGGGCCGTGCCGGAGAACCTCGGGTCGCTCCGGCCCCTGCACGACGCCGGCGTCCGCGGGTTCAAGGCGTTCCTCACCCCGTCGGGCGTCGACGAGTTCGGACACCTCGACCCCGCGCAGCTGGAGGCCGCGCTCGCGGAGGTGGCCACGCTCGGCAGCGTCCTGGTCGTGCACGCCGAGGACCCGGCCGACCTGCGCGGCGACGGCGCCCTGGGCGACCGGTACGCGGACTTCCTGGCCAGCCGGCCGGCCGTGAGCGAGCGGCACGCGATCGCCCGGGTGATCGACGCGATGCGGCGCACCGGCGCCCGCGCGCACGTCCTGCACCTGTCTGACGCCGGTTCGCTCGACCTGGTCCGCGCCGCCAAGGCCGACGGCCTCCCGCTGACCGTCGAGACCTGCCCGCACTACCTCGCGCTGCGGGCCGAGGACGTGCCGGCCGCCGCGACGCAGTTCAAGTGCTGCCCGCCCATCCGCGACGCCGGCAACCAGGACCTGCTGTGGGAGGCCGTGCTCGACGGGACGATCGACGCGATCGTGTCCGACCACTCGCCGTCGACCGCGGACCTGAAGAACGCCGACTTCGGACTGTCCTGGGGCGGCATCGCGGGACTGCAGCTCGGGCTGTCGGTCGTGTGGACGGAGGCCCGCCGGCGCGGGATCGCCCTGGAGCGGCTGCTGCCGCTGGTCACCACCGGGCCTGCGCGGGTGGCGGGACTGGACCTGGGCGAGCTGGCGGTCGGCGCGCCCGCGCACCTGGTGGCGTTCGCGCCCGACGAGCAGCGGGTGGTCGACGTGCACGCGCTGGAGCACCGGAACCCGGTGTCGCCCTACGACGGTGCCTCGCTCGCCGGTGCCGTGCGGACGGTGTGGCTGCACGGGTCGCCGATCGTGCAGGCCGGAGCCGTGACCGCTGCGGGGACCGGTCGTGTCCTCCTGCCGGAGGTCGCCCGTGCGTGAGCCGTCAGGCCTCGCGGTGACGGTGCCCGAGCGCCGCCGCGGTGAGCGCCAGCACCCCCGCGACCAGCATCCCCACGCCCACACCCTGCTCGCCCCCGACCTCGAGCAGCAGCGCCCCGACGCCCGCGCCCACCAGGATCAGCGCGACGGCGAGCGAGCGGCGCGCCCAGCCCTTCCCCTCGCCGCCGGCCAGCCGGCTGTCCGCCGCCAGACCCGTGAGCGTGGACGTGACGACCACCGTGGTCACGTCCTTGACCGCCAGCCGTCGCGCGCTCGCGGCCTGGAGCCCCATCGCGACCGCCAGCAGCGCGGTGACGACGAACGCCCACACCGTCCCCTCGACCGGCGGCGCCACGAGCGCGCCCAGGCCGAGCCCGACCGCGAGCACCCCGGTGGCCGCGAACGTGCCGCTCGTGCGGTGCGACCAGCCGGCCGGTGCGGTCCGCAGCACCCGTCCGCCCACCGCGGCACCGGCCAGGAAGCCGACCAGCGCGAGCGCCGGGCCGAGCACCGGCAGGTCGTCGGCCCCCGCAAGACCCATGCCGAGGATCACCACGTTGCCGGTCATGTTCGCGGTGAACACGCGGTCCAGTCCCAGGTAGCCGACGGCGTCGACGATGCCGGTCGTGAACGTCAGAGCCAGCATGAGCACCAGGTGTCGGCGCGCGTCGTCCCAGGTCCTCACCGCGTCATCGTGGGGGTGCAGGACCGATGAGTGCAACGTTGCAGCCGGGTGCCGGCGAGATCCGGGCGGCGGCCTACCTGCCGTCGACCCCGCAGACCGTCCTGTGGGGACGTCTCCCTTGCGGCGCCGACGAGCCGGTGCTGCGCATCGAGCCCGGCACCGAGGTCACCATCGACACGGTGAGCCACGAGGGCCTGCTCGACGACCAGGGCAGCGACCCGCTGGCCTACTTCACCGGCCACGGGGTGGCCCCGAGCGACGTGCTGACCGACGCGATCGAGATCGTCGGCACCCTGACGCGGAAGACCACCGACGGCCCACACGTGGTGACCGGTCCGATCCACGTCGAGGGCGCCTTGCCCGGTGACCTGCTGGCGATCACCGTGCTGGAGACCACCCCCCGCGTTCCGTACGGGGTCATCTCCAACCGGCACGGCCGCGGCGCGCTGGCCGGCGAGCTCCCGCGGGGGCCCCAGAACGTGAGCGTGTTCGCCACGGTGCGGGAGAACGTCGGCTGCCTGCCGGCGGTCGACGGCGGCGAGCGGCTGATCGAGTTTCCGCTCGCCCCCTTCCTCGGGATCATGGGCGTCGCGGTGGCCGGCGACGAGCGCCCGCACTCCGTGCCCCCGGGTGCGCACGGCGGCAACATCGACATCAACCTGCTCCAGGTGGGCAGCACCCTGTACCTGCCGGTGCAGGTGCCGGGCGCGCTCGCGTACGTGGGCGACCCGCACTTCGCGCAGGGCGACGGCGAGGTGGCGCTCACCGCGCTGGAGGCGTCGCTGCGGGTCACGCTCCGGTTCGACGTGGTGCCCGCGGTCGAGGCGCTGGCCCGGTTCGGACCGTTCGAGGGGCCGCTGGTCGAGACGCCGGAGTACCTGGTCCCGACCGGGCTCGACAAGGACCTGGGCGAGGCCGTGCGCAAGTGCGTCCGGGCGGCGCTCGGCCTGCTCCAGGCCCGCTGGGGGCTCGACGAGCATCTCGCCTACGCGTACCTCTCGGCGGCCACCGACATCAACATCTCGCAGGTGGTCGACCAGGTGTGCGGGGCCCACGCGCGGATCCGGGTGGCCGACTTCGACGGGCTCGCCCGATGAGCCTGCCCGCGGACCTGCAGGAGGCGTTCGACGCGTACGAGCACGCGCTCGCCACCGACGACGTCGCGACGCTGGACGACGCGTTCGCCCCCGGTCCGCTGACGCTGCGCGGCGACGGCGACGGCCTGCTGGTCGGGCACGACGCCATCAGCGCGTTCCGCAGCACGCGCGGCGGCATCGCGCCCCGGGTGCTGGACCGGGTCGAGTTCCGGCAGCTCGCCGACGACTGCTGGCTCATCGTGGCGACCTCCCGCTACGAGGGCGGCGGATCCGGGCTGCAGACGCAGGTGTGGCAGCTCTCCGAGGGCCGCTGGCGCATCACGGCCGCGCACGTCACCGGCCGGACCCGGAGCTTCGACACGTCCGTGTGGCGCACGGTCGGGGACCCGCTCTACCAGGGCGCGTTCACCGGCCCGCTGCTGGGTCTGCGGGTCGCCGTCAAGGACGTCTTCGCCGTCCGCGGCTACCGGATCGGCGCGGGCAACCCGACGTGGCTGCGTGAGGCGGCCCGCGAGCGCGAGCACGCCCCGGCGGTGCTCGACCTGCTCAAGGGAGGCGCGTCCGTCCGCGGCCTGGCCCGCACCGACGAGCTCGCGTACTCGATCGCGGGCGCCAACCCGCACTACGGCACCCCCGTCAACGGCGCCGTCCCCGGAGCGCTCCCAGGTGGCTCGTCCAGCGGGCCCGCGACCGCCGTCGCCACCGGGCAGGCGGACGTCGGCCTGGCCAGCGACACCGCCGGGTCGGTCCGCGTGCCGGCGAGCTACCAGGGTCTGTGGGGGCTGCGCACCACGCACGGGCTGGTGCCTCGGCAGGGGATGCTGCCGCTGGCGCCCTCGTTCGACACGGTGGGCTGGCTGACCCGGACGGGCGCGACCCTGGAGCACGTCGTCAGCTGGTGCCTCGACGACGACGCGCCGCTCCTGCCCTCCCGCCGGGTGGTCCCCGTCGAGGTCCTGCAGCTGCTGGAGCCGGCGACGCGCGAGGCGTTCGACGCCTGGTGCGCCGGGACGGTCGAGGAGGTCGAGGTCGGCCCTCTCGACGCGTGGTTCGAGGCGTTCCGCGTGGTGCAGGCCGCGGAGGCGTGGCGGGCGCACGGCACCTGGATCGACGCGCATCCCGACGCGGTCGGACCCGGCGTGCGTGAGCGGTTCGCGATCGCGCGGGAAGTGACCGCGGCGGACGAGGCCTCCGCTCG
>NZ_JBFUHU010000191.1:0-7239 GCF_056402235.1 Cellulomonas sp. P4_B5_2 | reverse complement strand
GCCGCGACAGGTTCGCCGAGCGGCCTCGGTTCGACGCCTGTGCGACGAGCGCGCGGACGCGCGGGTCGGCGGGGGCAGGGCGGCGGTGGGGGCTCATGAGGCTCCTAGGGTGCCGGAGGGTGCCGCCGAGGACGACGGGTCGTCGGATCTTCGCAAACAGACGGCCGTCCAGCAAGGAATCCGTCGCGTAAGCACCCGCTCGCAACGAAAATGTTGCACGGATGGAACAATCGACCCCCGGATCCGTCGGCTCAGGCGTCGAAAGCGGACATCACGTGCTTGATGCGCGTGTAGTCCTCGAACCCGTACATCGACAGGTCCTTGCCGTACCCGGAGTGCTTGAACCCGCCGTGCGGCATCTCGGCGACGAACGGGATGTGGGTGTTGATCCACACGACCCCGAAGTCCAGCGCCCGGGACACCCGCAGCGCCCGGCCGTGGTTCTGCGTCCACACGGAGCTGGACAGGCCGTAGCGCACGCCGTTGGCCAGCGTGATGGCCTCGTCCTCGTCGGTGAACGTCTGGACCGTGATGACCGGGCCGAAGATCTCGTCCTGCACGGCCTCGTCGTCCTGCTTCAGGCCGGACACCACGGTGGCCTCGACGAAGTAGCCGACGTCGCCCACCCGGTGCCCGCCGGTCACGATCGACGCGTGGTCGGGCAGCCGGTCGAGGAAGCCGGTGACGCGGTCCAGCTGCAGCGCGTTGTTGACCGGGCCGAACGCCACGTCGGGGTCGCTCGGCACGCCGGTGCGCTGCCCCTTGGCCGCCTCGGCGAGGGCCGCCACGAAGTCGTCGTGCACCGACGCGTGCACGAGCACGCGGGTGGCGGCCGTGCAGTCCTGCCCGGCGTTGTAGTACCCGGCGCCGGCGATGCCCTCGGCCGCCCCCGCGAGGTCCGCGTCGGCGAACACGATCACCGGCGCCTTGCCGCCAAGCTCGAGGTGCACGCGCTTGACGTTGGCCGCGGCCGCCTCCGCCACCTGCGAGCCCGCGCGCACCGAGCCGGTGATCGCGACCATGTCGGGGCGCTGGTGGGAGACCAGGGCGCGGCCGGTGTCCCGGTCGCCGCACACGACGTTGAGCACTCCCGGGGGCAGCACCTCGTTGGCCACCTGGCCGAGCAGCAGCGTCGAGGCCGGCGTGGTGTCCGACGGCTTGAGGACGATCGTGTTCCCGGCCGCGAGCGCGGGCGCGATCTTCCAGATGGCCATCATCAGTGGGTAGTTCCACGGCGTGACCTGGCCGACCACCCCGACCGGCTCGCGTCGCACCCAGGAGGTGTGCCCCGCCATGTACTCCCCCGCGCTCAGCCCGTCGAGCACGCGGGCGGCACCGGCGAAGAACCGCAGCTGGTCCACGCACGGCGGCACCTCGTCCGTGGCGGTCAGGTGCAGGGGCTTGCCAGTGTTCCGGGACTCGACCGCGACGAACTCGTCGGCCCGCTGCTCGATCGCGTCGGCCAGGCGCAGGAGCGCGAGCTGGCGCTCGGCCGGCGTGGTGCGGCCCCACGTGGTGAACGCGTCCGAGGCCGCGCGGTAGGCCGCGTCGACGTCCTCGGCCCCCGACAGCGGCGCCCGGGCGTACTCGGTGCCGGTCGACGGGTCGATCACGGCCGTCGTGCGGCCGTCCGCGGCGGGCCGCTGGGCGCCCCCGATCACGTTGTGCAGCTCGAGGGTCTGGTCGGTGGCCTGGCTCACAGCAGTTCTCCTCACGGTCGGTGCGTGGCACGCTACGCCGGTCGAGGTCCTTTCGGGAGGCCGCACGGGGGCATTCGACCAGTCCGGGGGTCGCGAACGCCGAAATCAGAAGTTCACACGGCCTGTCGCGACGGATTCCTTGCATTGCGCCCCTCTGCCCACCACCATCGGCGGGTGGGCACACGCAGACCAGCACCCGGGCACCCGGCTCTCGACGACGTCTCCAAGGCCATCGTCGAGCAGCTCCAGGAGGACGGCCGGCGACCCTATGCGGCGATCGGCAAGGCGATCGGGCTGTCGGAGGCCGCGGTACGCCAGCGCGTGCAGCGCCTCACCGACTCCGGGGTGATGCAGATCGTCGCGGTGACCGACCCGCTGCAGGTCGGCTTCACGCGCCAGGCGATGATCGGCCTGAAGTGCGAGGGCGACCTGTCGCTGGTCGCGGACGCGCTCGCCGAGCTGCCCGAGGTCGACTACGTGGTGATCACCGCGGGCGGCTTCGACCTGCTGTGCGAGGTGGTGTGCGAGGACGACGACCACCTGCTCGAGGTGCTCAACCAGAAGATCCGCTCGCTGCCCGGGGTGCGGACCACCGAGACGTTCGTCTACCTGAAGCTGCGCAAGCAGCTCTACAACTGGGGGACCCGATGAGCACGACACCTCGTGGAACGGACCGTTCCCAGGCCGCCAAGGCCCACCTCTGGGGCCACTTCACGCGGCAGAGCGCCTGGGACCACGGCGTCCCGACGATCGTGCGCGGCCAGGGGCACCACATCTGGGACGACCAGGGCCGCAAGTACATCGACGGGCTCTCCGGACTGTTCGTCGTGCAGGCCGGCCATGGTCGCACCGAGCTGGCCGAGGCGGCACGGGTGCAGGCCGAGCAGCTGGCGTTCTTCCCGCTGTGGTCCTATGCGCACCCGCAGGCGATCGACCTCGCGGAGCGGCTGGCGGCCTACGCCCCGGGCGACCTCAACCACGTCTTCTTCACCACGGGCGGCGGCGAGGCCGTCGAGACCGCCTGGAAGCTGGCCAAGAACTACTTCAAGCTCACCGGCAAGCCGAACAAGTACAAGGTGATCTCCCGGTCCATCGCCTACCACGGCACCACCCACGGAGCCCTGTCCATCACGGGTCTGCCGACGCTGAAGCAGCAGTTCGAGCCGCTGGTGCCGGGCGCGCACAAGGTGCCGAACACCAACGAGTACCGCGCACCCGAGCACCTGCGCGACGACCCGAAGGCGTTCGGCCGGTGGGCCGCGGACCGCATCGGCGACGCCATCGAGATGGAAGGTCCGGACTCGGTCGCCGCGGTGTTCCTGGAGCCGGTGCAGAACGCCGGCGGGTGCTTCCCTCCGCCGCCGGGCTACTTCGAGCGGGTGCGCGAGATCTGCGACCAGTACGACGTGCTGCTGGTGTCCGACGAGGTCATCTGCGCGTTCGGGCGCATCGGGTCGATCTTCGCGTGCGACGACTTCGGCTACGTCCCGGACATGATCACCTGCGCCAAGGGCATGACCTCGGGCTACTCCCCCATCGGCGCCCTGATCGCCTCCGACAAGCTCTACGAGCCGTTCAAGACGGGCAACGCGTCGTTCGCGCACGGCTACACGTTCGGCGGCCACCCGGTGTCCGCGGCGGTGGCCAACGCGAACCTCGACCTGTTCGAGCGCGAGGGCATCACCGCGCACGTGAAGGAGTCGGCACCGGCGTTCCGGCGCACCCTCGAGGGTCTGCTGGACCTGCCGATCGTGGGCGACGTGCGCGGCGAGGGCTTCTTCTACGGGATCGAGCTGGTCAAGGACAAGTCGACCCGGGAGACGTTCGACGACGACGAGAGCGAGCGCCTGCTGCGCGGGTTCCTGTCGGGCGCCCTGTACGACGCCGGGCTGTACTGCCGCGCCGACGACCGCGGTGACCCGGTCATCCAGCTCGCCCCTCCGCTCACCTGCGGGCAGGCCGAGTTCGACGAGATCACCGGCATCCTGCGGGGCGTGCTGACCGAGGCCTGGGCGCGCCTGTGAGCGTGTCGCTCTGGTTCGACCAGCTGCCCGACCTCGCCCCGCTCGACCCTCTTGACGGGGACACCCAGGCGGACGTCGTCGTGGTCGGGGCCGGTCTGACCGGCTTGTGGACCGCGTACTACCTGCTCGAGGCGGACCCGTCGCTCGACGTGCTGGTGGTCGAGGCCGAGGTGGCGGGGTTCGGCGCGAGCGGGCGCAACGGCGGCTGGTGCTCGGCTCTCCTGCCGGTCTCCGGCGACGAGCTGGCGCGTCTGCACGGGCACGAGGCCGCCGCGGCGATGCGCGCCGCCATGCGGGACACCGTCGTCGAGGTCGGCGGGGTGGCGGCGGCCGAGCAGATCGAGTGCGGGTTCGCGTTCGGCGGCACCGTCACGCTCGCCCGCAACCGCCCGCAGCTGGAGCGCGTCGCCGAGGGAGTGGCCACCGACGCGCGCTGGGGAGACGAGTCGCACCTGCTCGGCGCCGACGGGGTCGAGGAGCACGTCCGCGCGACCAGCGTGGTGGGCGGCTCGTACACCCCGGACTGCGCCCGGATCCAGCCGCTGCGCCTGGTGCGTGGGCTGCTCGACGTGGTGCTCTCCCGCGGAGCCCGGGTGGCCGAGGGGACGCGCGCGCTGCGGCTGTCCCCGCGCGCGGTCGTGACCGACCACGGCATCGTGCGGGCACGCTGGGTGGTTCGCGCGACCGAGGCGTGGAGCTCGCAGCTGCCCGGGTCCGGCCGGGAGGTCGCCCCGGTGTACTCACACGTGATCGCGACCGAGCCGCTGCCGCCCGAGGTCTGGGCCGAGATCGGTCTCGACCGTGCCGAGACGTTCGCCGACGCGCGGAACCTCATCGTGTACGGCCAGCGCACCACGGACGACCGGATCGTGTTCGGCGGTCGCGGTGCGCCGTACCACGCCGGCTCCGCGATCCGTCCCGAGTACGACCAGGCGCGATCCACGGCCTCCCACCTCGCGCAGGCGCTGGTCGACCTGTTCCCGGTGCTCGACCGGGCCGAGATCACCCACCACTGGGGCGGGCCGCTGGGCGTGCACCGCGACTGGCACCCGTCGGTCGGGCTGGACGACGACGGGATCGGCTGGGCCGGCGGCTACGTGGGCGACGGCGTCGCGATGACCAACCTGGCGGGCCGCACGCTCGCGGACCTGATCACCGGGTCGGACAGCGCGCTCACGCGGCTGCCGTGGGTGGGCCACCGCTCCCCCGCGTGGGAGCCGGAACCCCTGCGCTGGGCGGGCATCACCGCCACGCGCAAGGCGACCACCTGGGCGGACCGGACCGAGGCCCGCACGGGTCACGCGAGCCGGTGGAGCGGACTGCTCGAGCACGTGCTCGGGCACTGACTCACGCGCGCGCCAGGAGCTCCTGCGCGCGGGCGCGGGCCCAGACCTCGGCAGCCAGCACCGCGTCCAGCGTGAGGGCGTCGGGCGTGGTGCCGTCGTGCTCGCCCAGGACGCGCTCGACCGTGGTGACGATGTCCAGGAACCCGATCCGCCCGGCCAGGAACGCCTCGACGCACTCCTCGTTGGCCGCGTTGTAGACCGCGGGGTGGGTGGCGGACGCCGCGACGGCCTCGCGCGCCAGGCGCACCGCGCCGAAGACGTCCTCGTCGAGCGGCTCGAACGTCCAGGCGGTGGCCTGCGTCCAGTCGCACGGCGGCGCCACCTCGGGGACCCGGTCCGGCCACGACAGCCCGAGCGCGATCGGCAGCCGCATGTCCGGCGGCGACGCCTGGGCCAGCGTCGAGCCGTCCACGAACTCGACCATGGAGTGCACCACCGACTGCGGGTGCACCACGACAGTGATGTCCGCGACGGGCACGTCGAACAGCAGGTGCGCCTCGATGAGCTCCAGGCCCTTGTTCATCAAGGTCGAGGAGTTGATCGTCACCACCGGACCCATCGACCAGGTCGGGTGGGCGAGCGCCTGCTGCGGCGTCACCGCCTTGACGTCGTCGTGCGACCACCCGCGGAACGGACCGCCCGAGGCCGTGAGGATCAGCCGCCGTACCTCGGGGTGCGTGCCACCGCGCAGTGCCTGGGCGATCGCCGAGTGCTCGGAGTCCACGGGCACGATCTGGTCGGGCCGTTGCCGCGCGGCGTGCACCAGCCGGCCGCCCACCACCAGCGACTCCTTGTTGGCCAGCGCCAGGGTGCTGCCCGCCTCCAGCGCGGCGAGGGTCGGCCCCAGCCCGACCGAGCCGGTGACGCCGTTGAGCACGACGTCGGCCCCGCGGCCGGCCAGCTCCGTGGACGCCTGCGGGCCGACGAGCACCTCGATGCCGTCGCCGAGGGCCTCGCGCAGGGGTGCCTCCGCGCGCGGGTCGGCGACCGCGACCGCAGACACGCCGAGCTCGCGCGCCTGCCGGGCCAGCAGGGAGACGTCACCACCACCGGCGGACAGGCCCACCACCGAGAACCGGTCGGGGTTACGGGTGACGACGTCGACGGCCTGGGTACCGATCGAGCCCGTGGACCCGAGGAGGACGACGCTGCGCTGTGTCACGCTGCCCATCTTCGTGCATCGCCCGTGGCAGGATCGCCGCATGCCCGCTCCCGCGACACCTCCGGGGTCCGCGACGCGCCTGCTCGTGCTCGGCTGCGTGCGGATCTTCCAGCCCGTGCACGGCTACTTCCTGCGCCGGGAGCTGGTCAGCTGGGAGATCGACCGGTGGGCGCACGTCCACCCGGGATCCATCTACAACGCCCTGAAGTCGCTGACCCGGTCGGGCCTGCTCGAGGAGGTCGGCGTCGCAGCCACCGGTCCCCGGCCACCGCGGACGACCTATCGCCTCACGGACGCGGGCGAGGGCGAGTTCCTGGGCCTGGTGCGCGCGGGCCTGCTCACTCTCGACGACCCCACCCTCCTGCTCACGGCCGTGAACATGGCCTTCGCGCTCCCCCGGGACGAGGTCGTCCGGACCATCGAGGCCCGGACCGAGCTCCTCAAGGGCGAGCTGACCGTGCTCGCGACGCAGATCGAGCAGATGCTCGCCGCCCGGGACACGCCCGACACCGCGACGGAGGTGGCGCGGCTGACCAGCGCACGCATCCGCGGGGAGCTCGAGTGGGCCCGCGAGTACCTCGAGCGCGTGAACGGCGGCGCCTACGCCTTCCACGGCGAGCCGCCCGCGTGGACGCCCACGGCCGAGCAGATCGAGATCGCGCGAGCAGCGGGGGTCGGCCCGGGCGTGGTCCTCGCGCTGGCGGAGGAGAACACGTAATAGTCAAGGTTGACGAGTAATAGTCCATCTTGAATACTGGGTCCTCCACCGAAGGAGGACCCCGCATGATCCATGCCCGCGGCCTGGCCCGCACCTACCGCACACGTCGAGGGGACGTCGATGCCGTGCGCGGCGTCGACCTCGACGTCGAGGCCGGCGAGATCGTCGGCTTCCTCGGCCCGAACGGGGCGGGCAAGACGACCACGCTCCGCATGCTCACCACTCTCCTGCGCCCCACCCGCGGCGACGCGACCGTCGCCGGCGCCGACCTGCGCAAGGACCCCGGCGC
>NZ_JBFUHU010000190.1:0-7248 GCF_056402235.1 Cellulomonas sp. P4_B5_2 | reverse complement strand
GACAGCCCCAGGGACGGCTGACCGACGCCCAGGTCCTGGTCGCGCTGGCAGACGTCGGCGTGCCCGCCTCCGAGGTGATGGCGGCCCCTGGACGGGTCGCCGCGGAGAACCTGCTCGTCGCGCGCACCGCTCCCGGCGCGAACCTCCTGGTCAAGGTCTACGGGCGGGACGCCTGGGACAGCCAGGTCGTGGGATCGCTGTGGGCCGCCATGACGCGTCGGGGGGAACGCGCACACGTGTGGGGCACGCGCAGGTCCCGCGTCGAGCACGAAGCCCTGTACACGATGCTGGCCGCGCAGGCGGGTGTGCCGACGCTCGACATCGTCGCGGTCGGCCTGGCGGACCAGGGCGACGCCTTGCTGGTGACGAGCACCCCCCGCGCCCCCCTGAGCCTCCTCGACGCCGACGAGGTGGACGACCAGCTGCTCGGCAGCATGTGGCGTGCGGTGGCGGCGCTGAACGACGCCGGGATCGCCCATCGACGGATCGAGAGAAGCAGCGTCGTCCTCCGCGCCGACGGCTCGGTCGCCCTCGCGGACTTCGACGCCGCTGCCCACACCTCCGACGAGGGCGACCTCCACAGCGACCAGGCCCGGCTCCTGGTCGTCACGGCGATCACGGTCGGCCCCGCCCGAGCCCTCGCCGCGGCGGTCGAGGCCCTGGGCTCCGAGGGCCTCGCAGCGGTGCTGCCCTACGTGCAGCCCGCGGCTCTCGGCAGCCGGACACGGGCCGACGTGCGTGCAGCGACCTGGACGCTCGACGAGCTGCGTGCGGCGGCGGTCGCCGCCACGGGTGTCGAGGAGCCGCCGCTGCAACAGCTGCGCCGGGTGACGCCGAGGTCGATCGGGACACTTCTCCTCGTCGGGCTCGTGGTCTACGTGCTCGTCACGCTGCTCGCCGGCGTCGACCTCGCCAGCGTCGCGGCAGCGCTCGCCTCGGCGGACTGGGCCTGGCTGGTCGCCGCTCTGGTCCTCTCCCCGTGCATCCAGATGGCGCTCGCCGGCGCGACCCTGGGAGCGGCGAACGCGCGGCTGCGCTACGTCCCGGTGCTCATGCTGCAGTACGCCATCCAGTTCATCTCCCTCGTGCTGCCCGCGACCGCCGCCCGGTTGACCCTCGAGGTCCGCTTCTTCCAGAAGTTCGGGATCCCCGCAGCGACCGCCCTCGCGTTCGGCCTCATCGACAGCGTCAGCGGGTTCGTCGTGCAGGTCGCGCTGATCCTGTTGATCCTCGTCAGCGGCCTGCCCGGCTTCACGTCAGCCCTCTCGTCGGGGTCGAGCGCGGCGAGCTCCGACTCGAGCAGTCCCTCGCTGATCGTCGCGATGGTGGTCCTGATCCTGGCCGGCGTCGTGGTCACCCTGGCCGTCCCCCGGCTGCGTCACAGCCTCACCGCGATGGTCCCCCGCGCCCGCGCCGCGCTCGTCGGCCAGGCGCGTTCGGCGCGCTCCGCGCTCGGGGTGCTCCGCAAGCCCGCGAACGTGTCCGCGATGCTCGGAGGCAACCTCGTCGCGCAGCTCCTGCAGGCCGGGGTCCTCGCCCTGTGCCTGCAGGCGTTCGGCAAGACGGCGTCGTTCTCACAGCTGATCCTCGTCATCACCGCCGTGGCCCTGTTCTCCGGCCTCATGCCCGTCCCCGGAGGCATGGGGGTCGCCGAGCTCGGCCTGACGGTCGGGCTGCAGGCCGTCGGGATCCCCAGCGACATCGCCGTCTCGACGGCCATCACCTACCGGCTCGTGACGTTCTACCTGCCACCGATCTGGGGGGCGGCCGCGATGCGGTGGCTGCACCGGAACGACTACGCGTGAACGGCGATGGCTACTGGCGCGCCATGGCGATCCGCAGCCGCTCCTCCGGGTCGATGAAGTGGTCGTGGTCGTCGTCGCCGAGGTCGATCTGGACCCAGCGGATCTTGCCGGTGAACCGGCTGGTGGCGGCGGTGTAGTCAGGACTCACGGTGGTCCCCGACTCGTAGCCGATGTCGGTCGTCTCGTCGGCCGAGAAGATCATGGGCTGCGTCATCGCGACCCGGCCCCTGCCGACGACCGCGCCGTCGTGGAAMAGGGTGACCTCGCCGCCCTTGGCCAGCCCGCCGCCGTCGTAGGCGAACTCCGCGCGGACCTGGTGCGTGCCGGCCGGGATGGGGACGTCGGCACCGACCGAGAACGCGTGGATGCCCAGGACGTTGTAGAAGAACGTCAGACGGCCGTCCTTGGCGTAGACGCTCCAGCCGCCGAAGCGACCGCCCTGGGCGATGATGACGCCGCGCGCTCCGACCGCCGGCACATCGATCTCGGCGGTCACGGCGAACGACTTGTTCTTGATGCTGACGACGCTGTTCTCCGACAGACGTCCCATGCCGGCGAAGAACTGCTGCGAGGTGCCGTGGATCAGGGTCGGTCGCCCCGCCATGGAGGGGTCGAGGCGCTCACCGGTGCGGTCGTCCAGCGGGAGCACGCCGTACTTGGTGGCCTCGATCAGCCACAGTCGCTGCAGCGTGGCAAGCATGTCTGGGTGCTCCGCGACCAGGTCATGGGTCTGGCTGAAGTCGGTGCTGCCGTCGTACAGCTCCCAGACGTCGTCGTCGAAGGCCGCGAGGTTCCCGCCGACCRGGACCCACGGGGTCTTGTGCTTGGTGACGGCGCTCCAGCCACGGTGGTAGATGCCGCGGTTGCCGAACATCTCGAAGTACTGGAGGTCGTGCCGCTCCGGGGCGTCGGGCGCGTTGAACGTGTAGAGCATCGAGGTGCCCTCGATCGGGGACTGCTGCACGCCGTTCACCATCGTCGGCTCCGGCAGGCCCGCGGCCTGCAGGACGGTCGGCGCGATGTCGATGACGTGCGTGAACTGCGACCGCAGGCCGCCCGCCTCGGTGATCCCCTTCGGCCAGTGCACCACGGTCCCGTTGCGCGTGCCGCCCCAGTGCGAGGCGACCTGCTTGGTCCACTGCAGCGGTGAGTTCATCGCCCATGCCCACCCCACCGCGTAGTGGTTGTAGGAGGTGGGCGAGCCGAGCTCGTCGATCTTGCTCACCAGGAACTCGGGGGTCTCGATCGCCGCCATGCCGTTGAAGTTGGCCATCTCGTTGAACGCGCCGTTGAGGGTGCCCTCAGCCGATGCCCCGTTGTCGCCGACGATGTAGTAGACGAGCGTCTCGTCGAGCACCCCCAGGTCCTCGATCGCGTCGATGAGCCGGCCGACGTGGTGGTCCACGTGCTCGAGGAACCCGGCGTACACCTCCATCTGACGGGCGAGCACCGGCTTGAGCTCGTCAGGCATGTCGTCCCAGGCGGGGATCTCCGCGTGCCGTGCCGTGAGCTCGGTGCCCTCGGGGATGATGCCGAGCTCCAGCTGGCGGGCGAAGGTCCGCTCGCGTTGCACGTCCCACCCGTCGTCGAACCGGCCGCGATACTTCTCGATCCACTCCGGTGGGACGTGGTGCGGTGCGTGCGTCGCGCCCGGGGCGAAGTAGACGAAGAACGGACGGTCCGGCATGAGGGCCTTCTGCTGCCGCACCCAGCCGATCGCGTGGTCCGCCAGGTCCTCGGTGAGGTGATACCCCTCCTCCGGGGTGGCCGGAGGCTCGACCGGCGTGGTGCCGGAGTACAGCGCGGGGTCCCACTGGTTGTTCTCSCCRCCGATGAACCCGTAGAASKKCTCGAAYCCGCCGCCSCCGGAGGGCCAGGCGTCGAACGGSCCSAYCGGSGAGGWYTGCCACRSSGGCACCTCGTGGCACTTGCCGAACTGCGCGGTCGAGTAGCCGTTGAGCTTCAACGTCATGGCGAGCGGCGCCTTGGTGTTCGGCCGCAGCGAGCTGTTCCCCGGCGCTGACGTGGYGGTCTCGGTGATGCTGCCCATCCCGACCGAGTGGTGGTTCCGTCCCGTGAGCATGGCCTGCCGGGTGGGGGCGCACAGCGCCGTGGTGTGGAACCGGTTGTACCTCAGCCCGCCCGCAGCCAGGCGCTCGGCCGTCGGCGTCGCGCACGGGCCGCCGAACGCGCTCGACGCGCCGAAGCCGACGTCGTCGAGCAGCACGATCAGGACGTTGGGGGCGCCCTCGGGTGGCAGCAGCGGCTCGATGGGGGGGAACGACGTGTCCGGGTCCTTCGCGTCGTAGGTGGTCAGCCCTGGCGCGGGCCTGTCAGGGATGGGCAGCATGGTCCGCGCGTGGCGATCAGCACTCATGACGCTCCTCCTGCTCCGTCGGCCGAGCCCCACCCATGCTGTGCGGGACCCGGCGGGGCGTGCCTCACCCGGGTRACCAGTCACCCGGGTGATCCGCCGGCGTCGTGGTGAACGAGAGCACCTCGAGGCCGAGGTCGAAGAGCTGGTGCAGGACGCCCTGCAGCTGGGCCTGGTCGGTCAGCTCTCCGACGAGCGTCGTCCGGCCGTCCGCGGCCCTCAGGCTCATGCCGTCGAGAGCATCGCTGAAGCGTCCGTCGAGCTCCCCCGCCAGGACGATCGTGCACTGGACCATCCGCGGATTCTTCGCGCACCCTCCGCCGGTGTGATCACCCAGCCCCTGGCTCACCCGGGTGGTACGGCGAGCTGCTCCGTCTCCAGCTGGTGGTCGAGCTCGTCCAGGCGCGCGATCGCCGCATCGCGCGACGTGACACCAAGCTTGCGGTAGGCCGCCTTGAGATGGGTCTTGACGGTGTTGTAGGAGATGTAGAGCTGATCGGCGATCTCCCGTTGCCGGAGACCCTCGCCGGCGAGCCTCAGTACGACGACCTCGCGATCGGAGAGCTCCTCCCCGAAGTCGGCGGCGTGATGCACCGGTGTGGCCATGTGGTCGCGCAACGTCGCCGCGCGCGACACGAGCCCGCCCGGGTCCGGCAGCCGATCGAGGATCTCCTGTGCCTTCTGCACGGACTCGCGGGCCTCCGGGCCATGACCCAAGGACCATTGCGACGTGGCCAGCAGAAGGTGGGCGTTCGCCAGCCAGGCGTTGCGTGGCATCGCGTCGAGGATGTCGATGGCCGCGCGGATGTGGACCGAGGCACCCCGGGGGTCGCCCTCGCGGCGTGCGCGCTCGCCTCTGGCCAGCAGCAGGGTCGCGCCGGGCGGCGAGCGATCGGCTCCAGCAGCCTGCAGGACTGCGACCATCCGGTCGAGCAGCGGGTCCGCGTGGCTCTCGGTCCCCAGCATCGACTCCGCCAGCCCGAGGTTGCCGACCGCGAACGCCAGCATGATGGGGTTCGCGTCCGAGATCTCGCTGAGGGCGAGGCGCAACATGTCCACCGCCTCCGACGTCCTGCCCTGCAGGTACAGCGCCTGCCCGACGCAGGACACCGCGATGCCGTGCCAACCAGGGTTCGGCGCACCGGCGACCGCGCGCCGCCCTGCCGCCTCCGCCTTGCCGGCGTCGTTCACGCCCACGGTGCTCTCGAGGAAGTCGACGCGGAAGCCGAGCGGCAGGCCCCCGGCGTCCAGCTTCTCGAGGGCACCCGTCCGGGCGACGCTGAGCCACTCCATGGCATCGTCGATGTTGTTCGACAAGCTCGCGACGAGCGCCCGGACGAAGGCGAGCTCGGGGTCCTGCCGTGCCTCGGGCCACGACAGCGCGGCGAGCCACCGCCGCATGTGCGCACTGCGCCCGGTGGCCGACATCGGCTGGGTCTGGTCCGCGACGAGGCGGGAGGCCAAGGGAACGTCACGGGCTGCGATGGCGTGGTCCGTGGCCGACTCGAGGTCTCCCGCGGCCTCAAGCCACGCGGCCGCGCGGGCGTGCAGCTCCGGGACGASGGGCCCGGACGTCCGCGTGAGCTCCACCCGGAGCGCCTCGCTGAACAGCTGGTGCGTCTGGTACCACTCCCCGGCGCTGTCGACGGAGATGAACAGGTTGGCACGTTCGAGCTCCGCCAGCAGCGCCCCCGAGCCGGACCTKAGCGTCACCGCGTCGCACAGCGGACCGCAGAGCCGTCCGAGGATCGATACCTGGAGCAAGAACTCGCGCGTGGACGGGTCGACCCGTTCGAGCACGTCGCGCGCCAGGTAGTCGACGACGTGCCGGCTCGCGCCGGTGAAGTGCTCGATGAACGACGAGCGGTCATGCTCGGGCATCAGCAGCGAGGCGAGCCGGACCGGGGCCGGCCACCCCCCGGTCCGTTCCGCGAGCCGACGCTCATCGTCTGCGGTCAGTCCGGTGACCCCGATCCCGTCGAAGAACTGCGAGAGCTCGGCGTCGTCGAAGCGCAGATCGTCCGCCCTCAGCTCGACCAGGTCCCCCGACGCGCGCAGCGTCGGCACCCCGAGCGCAGGGTCCGACCGGGTCGACACGACGAGCTGGACGCGGCCCGGACGGTACCTGAGGAACTCCCCGAGCTGCGCGCTGATCTCCGGCGTCTCGGCGCGGTGATAGTCGTCCAGCACGAGGACCAGGTCGGGCCCGGCGTCCGCGAGCTCGTCGAACAGCAGCGGAAGCGCGACGTCGACGATCTCACCCGGGCGCGGCCCGACGCCGGCCAGCGACGCGCGCCCGACCCGCGGCTCCACGGTGGCCAGGGCAGCGACGACGTGGCTCCAGAACCGGGCCGGATCGCTGTCGCCACCGTCGAGCGTCACCCACGCGAACATGCCCGGCGGCCCCGCGGACACCCACTCGGTCAGCAAGGTGGTCTTGCCGTACCCGGCCGGCGCGGAGACCAGGGTCAGGCTCCCGTGACGTCCGGCGCGCAGGGCCTCGAGCAGCTGCGGCCGGCTCACCGAGCCGTGCGGCGGGCGAGGCGGGGCGAGCTTGGCCCGGACGAGACCGCCGCCCGGAGACCGCTGCGCGCTCACCGTCCGGTCGGGACCGTGTCGCTGCTCCATCGCCTCCCCCGAGTCGCCTGATTCGCACCCTAGCGTCCTGTCTGGGTGCCTTTGGGGTTCGTGGCCCGAATGATGCTCACCCGGGTGATTGGCGCCGGGGGTGATCCCCGCGCCCGCTCGGGGGCACGACGATCACGACGAGCCTCACCGCCATCTGTGGGACCTGTTCCGCGACCCCGACATCGGCGGGGCGTCAAGGCCCTCTGGGACGTGCGGTCAGGCCTGGTCCACCCAGCTCACGACGCCGGCACTCGCGTCCTGAGCACCCCGCGAGAAGGAAGTCGATCCACATGACCGAGCCATCGCTGGACACGCTGGGACCCGTCGACTACATCGTCGTGGAGTTCCCGGCCGGAGCAAGCAACTTCACCGGAGAGATGGTTGACGAGCTCGTCACCCTCGTCGACGCCGGCACGATCCGCGTGATCGACGTGCTCATCC
>NZ_JBFUHU010000189.1:0-7326 GCF_056402235.1 Cellulomonas sp. P4_B5_2 | reverse complement strand
GGCCACGACCTCGCCGACCGCACGGAGCGCCGCCTCGCGCAGCCCGGCGGCGGGGTCCGCCGAGCCGCCGGCCCCCGGTACCAGGAGCACGGTGTCCGGGACGAGCGCGGCGACGACGAGCATGCCCCGAACCTACGGGAGGTTGCACGGCACCCGAACGACGGCACCCCGGTGTGGGCCACCGCCGGTACTGTCCTGCGTATGGGGTCGCTCGGGGATCGTGCACGGCGCTGGTGGCGGGGGCGTTCCCTGCCCGCGACCGGCTCGGACACCGCGCCCGCGCTCGAGGCCGACGACGACGAGCTGCACGACCGCGTGGCGCAGCTGCTCGCCCGCGAGCTCGGTGTGGCCGAGCCTGCCGCCGACCTGCCGACGGACGTGACGCCCGCCCGCATCGCCGCCTGGATGACCAACAACCAGTTCAGCTACTTCGTGGACAACGACGGGGACCTCGGCGGCCTGTGGCGCGGTCGGCTCTTCTACTTCTTCCTGTTCGGGGAGAAGTCGGAGATCCTCCAGGTGCGCGGCCRGTGGCACCGGGAGGTCGCGATCGAGCGTCTGGAGGAGGTGCTCGACGTCTGCAACGAGTGGAACGCCGACCGCATCTGGCCCAAGGCGTACATCCGCGTCCGGGACAACGGCCGCGTGCACGTCGTCTCGGAGGTGGCCACCGACCTGGAGCACGGGGCGACCGACGCCCAGCTGAGCCAGATGCTCTTCTGCGGCCTGTCGACGGGGAGCATGTTCTTCGACGCGCTGGACGAGCGGTACCCCGACCCGGCAGGAGTCGCGCCGTGAGCGGGCCCGGGTGGCTGCTGCGGGTGCTCGGTGGCCTGCCCAAGCCCACCAAGCGACCGACGCCCGACGACGAGCCCCCGGCACCGCTGACGCGTGAGCGGATCGCGGACTACCTGGTCGGACGCGGCTACCGGTTCGTGGTCGACGACGACGGCGACCTGACCGGCACCTGGGACGGCAGCCGCTTCTGGTTCCTCCTGCTCGGCGAGCAGCAGGAGATCCTGCAGGTGCGCGGCCGGTGGCACCGCGGGCTGCAGCTCGACCAGCGTGAGGCCGCGGCCATGGCGATCAACGACTGGAACCGCGAGCGGATCTGGCCCAAGGCGTACCTGCGCGAGGAGGAAGGCGTCCTCGCCCTCTACAGCGAGGTGTCCGCCGACTTCGAGCCGGGGGTCACCGACCCGCAGCTCGCGCAGCTGCTGGCCTGCGGGCTGGGCACCGGGGTGCAGATGTTCTCGGCCATGGAGGCCGTGCTCCCGCGCGACGACGCTCCCCCGCCGGACGTGCCCGACAACTAGGCGGTCAGCGCCGCACCAGGGTCGGCAGCCCGAGCGAGACCGGACCGGTGGGACCGGGCGTGCCGCACGCGTCGGCGGCGCCGCCGTGGCTGTGCTCGTCGCCGCCGTCCTGCCGACGCTCCCACGCGTCGCCCGCGGCGGTCCGGCGGACCTCGAACGTCCCGCCGGTCACCGCGGAGTCGGCGACCAGGTGGTACGGCGCCGCGTGCGTCACCGTGACAGTCACGAGGTCGCCCGGCCGGGGTGCGTCCGCGGCCTGGACCGGCACCGCGAGGTGGACGAGCAGGTTGTCGGCGGCGCGCCCGGTGACCCGGTGCGTGGCCTCGTCCTTACGACCCTCGGCCTCGGCGACCAGCACCTGCACCGTGCGACCGACCTGCGCCTGGTTCTCCTCCTGCGAGATCCGGTCCTGCAGGGCGGTGAGGCGCAGGTAGCGCTCCTGCACCACGCTCTTCGGCAGCTGGTCCGGCAGGTCGAACGCGGCCGTGCCGGGGCGCGGCGAGTACTGGAACGTGAACGCGGACGCGAACCGCGAGGCCTCGACCACCCGGAGGGTCTCCGCGAAGTCCTCCTCGGTCTCCCCGGGGAAGCCCACGATGATGTCGGTCGTGATCGCCGCGTCGGGCATCGCGGCCCGGACGCGGTCGAGGATGCCGAGGAACTTGTCCGACCGGTACGAGCGGCGCATCGCCCGCAGGATGCGGTCGGAGCCCGACTGCAGCGGCATGTGCAGCTGCGGCATCACGGTCGGCGTCTCGGCCATCGCCGCGATGACGTCGTCCGTGAACGCCGCCGGGTGCGGGGACGTGAACCGCAGCCGTTCGAGGCCCTCGATCGCACCCGCCGCGCGCAGCAGCGAGGCGAACGCGCCTCGGTCGCCGAACTCGACGCCGTAGGAGTTCACATTCTGGCCGAGCAACGTCACCTCGATCGCGCCCTGCGAGACCAGCGCCTGGACCTCCGCCAGGATCTCGCCCGGCCGGCGGTCGCGCTCCTTGCCGCGCAGGTGCGGGACGATGCAGAAGGTGCACGTGTTGTTGCAGCCCACGCTGATGGACACCCAGCCGGCGAACACCGACTCGCGGCGGGTCGGCAGCGTGCTGGGGAAGACCTGCAGGGACTCCTCGATCTCGACCTGCGCCTCCGCGTTGTGGCGGGCGCGCTCCAGCAGGACCGGCAGCACGTCGAGGTTGTGCGTGCCGAACACCACGTCCACCCACGGCGCGCGCTCGACGATCCCGGCGCGGTCCTTCTGCGCGAGACAGCCGCCGACCGCGATCTGCATCCCCGGTCGCGCCCGCTTGGTGCCCGCGAGCCGGCCCAGGTTCCCGTACAGCTTGTCGGCGGCGTTCTCGCGGACCGCGCAGGTGTTGATCACGATGACGTCGGCATCCTCGGCGGCAGCCTCCACCGGGCTCGCGGCGACGTAGCCGGCCTGCTCGAGCATCCCCGCCATGTGCTCGGAGTCGTGCACGTTCATCTGGCAGCCGAGGGTCTTGACCAGATAGGTGCGCGGGTGCGCCGTCGGGGTCGCCGTCGACAGGTCCGGCAGGGCGGCAGGYAGGGTCGTGGACATCACCGACAAGGGTACGGCCGGTCGCGCCGAGCCCCTCACCTGGGGTTGTGCTTGACGGGTGCGTTGCCGAACCGTGACCGTCGTGGCTCGCCAGATCGGGCAAACCCCCCGTAAGTTCGTCCAATGGTGGACACCTCAGCCGCACCGCCCGCCCCGACCGACCAGACGTCCGACGCCCTCGTGGAGCTCCGGGGCGTCGACAAGCACTTCGGCCCCCTGCACGTGCTCCAGCACATCGACCTGACCGTGCGCCGCGGCGAGGTGGTCGTGATCATCGGCCCGTCCGGAAGCGGGAAGTCGACGCTCTGCCGGACGATCAACCGGCTGGAGACCATCGACTCCGGCACCATCACGCTCGACGGTCAGGCCCTGCCCGCCGAGGGTCGCGCGCTCGCCCGGCTGCGGGCCGACGTCGGGATGGTGTTCCAGTCGTTCAACCTGTTCGCGCACAAGACCGTCCTCGAGAACGTCACGCTCGGCCAGATCAAGGCCAAGGGCGTCAAGCCCGCGAAGGCCCGCGAGATCGCCTACGACCTGCTCGACCGCGTCGGGGTGCGCAACCAGGCCGACAAGCTCCCCGCGCAGCTCTCGGGCGGCCAGCAGCAGCGGGTGGCGATCGCCCGGGCGCTCGCCATGCAGCCCAAGGTCATGCTCTTCGACGAGCCGACCTCGGCACTCGACCCCGAGATGATCAACGAGGTGCTCGACGTCATGGTCGGCCTCGCCCGCGACGGCATGACGATGATCGTCGTCACCCACGAGATGGGCTTCGCCCGCAAGGCCGCCAACCGCGTGGTGTTCATGGACGGCGGCCAGATCGTCGAGGAGGCCGACCCGGAGACGTTCTTCACGGCGCCGACGAGCGATCGCGCGCGCGACTTCCTCTCGAAGATCCTCACCCACTGACCCACCCCCACCACAACCGAACCGACACCGCACACCACACGAAGGGGACACACCATGCGCAGGGGACGACTGGTACTGGCACTCGCCGCAGCGGCCACGCTCACGCTCGCAGGCTGTTCGAGCGACGGCGGCGACGACACGGACACCGACGCGGGCGCGACGAGCGAGGAGACCGAAGCCTCCGGTGGCGCCGAGGGCACCATCAAGATCGGCATCAAGTTCGACCAGCCCGGACTGGGCTTCCAGGACGGCAGCGAGTACACGGGCTTCGACGTCGACGTGGCGAAGTTCGTCGCGGGCGAGCTCGGCTACGGGGAGGACCAGATCGAGTGGGTCCAGTCCCCCTCGGCCCAGCGCGAGACGCTGCTGCAGAACGGGCAGGTGGACATGATCTTTGCCACCTACTCGATCACCGACAAGCGCAAGGAGGTCGTCTCCTTCGCAGGTCCGTACTTCGTCGCCGGCCAGGACCTGCTGGTCGCCGCGGACGACGACTCGATCACCGGCCCGCAGGACCTCGAGGGCAAGAACCTCTGCTCCGTCACCGGCTCCACGTCGGCCCAGCGCATCAAGGACGAGTACGCCGCGGGGACGAACCTGCTCGAGCAGCCGGGGTACGCCGAGTGCGTGACCGCCCTGACCGCCGGCACGGTCGACGCCGTCACCACGGACGACATCATCCTGGCCGGTCTCGCGGCCGTGCCCGCCAACGAGGGCAAGGTCAAGGTCGTCGGCAACCCGTTCTCCGAGGAGAACTACGGCGTCGGCATCCCCAAGGGGTCCGACCAGTGCGAGGCCATCAACGACGCCATCACCAAGATGATCGACGACGGCACGTGGCAGGAGCTGCTCGACAAGAACGTCGGCGCCTCCGGCTACAAGGCGAACGACGAGCTCAACCCGCCGGAGCCCGCCGCCTGCGCCTGACCCGCTGACGTTCCGGGGGCCTGCGCGGTGACCGCGCGGGCCCCCGGTCCCTCCAAGAGCTAGGAGCGTCGGTGGACGACGGTTTCCTCCAGCAGTTCCTGTCACTGTTCGATGAGTTCGACGTGCTCGCGGCGTTCTGGGTCAACATCCAGCTGACCTTCTACGCCGCGATCCTCGCGCTGATCCTGGGCACGATCCTGGCGATCATGCGGATCTCGCCCGTGCCCAGCCTGCGCTGGGCGGGCTCGACGTACGTGACGCTGCTGCGCAACACGCCCCTGACGATCATCATGGTCTTCTGCGTGCTCGGGCTCTGGGGGCAGCTGGGCCTGACGCTCTCRCCCGACTTMCAGACGAACTTCTTCCGCCTCGCCGTGCTGGGGCTGAGCGTCTACCACGCCGCCTTCGTCTGCGAGGCGCTGCGGTCCGGTGTGAACACCGTGCCCGTCGGTCAGGCGGAAGCCGCCCGGGCCATCGGGCTCTCGTTCTGGCCCGCCGCGCGGCTGATCATCCTCCCGCAGGCGTTCCGCGGGTCCGTCGCTCCCCTGGGCAACGTGCTCATCGCCCTGACCAAGAACTCCACCGTCGCGGCCGCTGCGTCGGTGGCGGAGGCGTCCGGCCTGATGAAGACCATGATCGAGTTCCGACCGGACGTGATCCTCGCGATCTTCCTGACCTTCGCGCTCGGCTTCGTCCTCATCGTCGTGCCGATCGGCCTGGCCACGACCTCGCTCTCCCGACGACTGGCGGTGTCCCGATGAGCACCCTGTTCGACGTCCCCGGTCCCGTCGCCCGGCGGCGCATGGTCTGGGTGAACATCGCCGCGACCGTCGTCGTGGCCGGCATCGGCGTCTGGGTGCTCGCGCGCCTGGGCGCGAAGGGGCAGCTCGATGCCGCCCTGTGGAAGCCGTTCCTGACCGCCAACCCGTGGGTCAACTACCTGCTGCCCGGCCTCGTCGAGACCTTGAAGGCCGCCGGCATCTCGATCGTGACCAGCGCGGTCTACGGGTTCGTGTTCGGCCTCGGGCGGTTGTCGTCCTCGAAGATCGTGCGCACCCTGAGCGGGGGCGTCGTCGAGTTCTTCCGGGCAGTGCCTGTGCTGCTCATGATGATCTTCTTCTACCTCGGTCTCGGGCAGCTGCGGATCATCGAGCCGTCCGACGTCCCCCTGGTCGCCGTCGTCCTGGGCCTCACGTTCTACAACGGCTCGGTCTTCGCGGAGCTGATCCGGTCCGGCGTGCACGGCCTGCCCAAGGGTCAGCGAGAGGCCGCGCTCGCCGTCGGGCTCCGGGACGTGCAGTCGCTGCGACTCATCGAGGTGCCTCAGGCGGTCATCGCGATGCTGCCCGCTATCGCCAGCCAGCTGGTGGTGATCCTCAAGGACACCGCGCTCGGCGTGATCATCACGTACCCGGAGCTGCTGGACGCCGCGCGCCGGTACGGGTCCGGCAACGGCAACATCCTGCAGTCGCTGGTCGTGGCGGCACTCATCTTCATCGTCATCAACTACGGGCTCACCAAGGTGGCCGAGATTCTCGCCGGACGCGTCGGCCGTCGAACCGCCGGAAAGCCGCAGGCGGAGGCACCCACCCTGGTGACCGCCCTCGGGAAGGACTAACCGGCGGTCGCGCTCGCCCGGATCTCGCGGACGACCGTCACGGTGATCTCGCCGGGGTAGGCCAGGTCGGCCTCGATGTGGCGCGCGATGGCCACGGCCAGCTGCGGCAGGGCGTAGTCGTCGACCTCGGACGGCTCGACCACGACCCGCACCTCCCGGCCTGCGGACATGGCCAGAGCGCGGCGCACCCCCGCGTGCGCGGCGACGAGCTGCTCGAGCTTGTCGATGCGCTCCACGTACTGGTCCAGCTCTTCGCGGCGGGCGCCCGGGCGGGCGGCGGAGATCGCGTCCGCCACCTGGACGAGCACGGCCTCGACCGTCTCGGTGGGGACCTCGTCGTGGTGCGCGGCGATCGCGTTGACCACGGTCGCCGACTCGCCGTGACGACGGGCGAGGTCTGCCCCGACCGCGGCGTGCGTGCCGGGCACCTCCGCGGTGAGCGCCTTGCCGAGGTCGTGCAGGAACGCGCCCCGGCGGGTCACCTCGACGTCCGCGCCGATCTCGGCGGCGAGGGCGGCGGCCAGCTGGGCGGTCTCCACGAGGTGCTCGAGGACGTTCTGCCCGTAGGACGTGCGCAGGCGCAGACGACCGAGCGTGCGGATGAGGGTCGGCGGCAGCGCGCCCACACCGGCGCGCTCGGCGGCATCGTGGCCGGCTGCGTCGGTCCGCTCGTCCGCACCGGCCAGCGCCTCGGCGTAGGCCTGCTCGATGCGCTGCGGGTGGATGCGGCCGTCCGCCATGAGCGCCTCGAGAGCCACCTGGGCGACCTCGCGGCGTTCGGTGTCGAAGCACGAGAGGACGACGGCGTCGGGCTGGTCGTCGACCAGGACGTTCACCCCGGTCAGCGCCTCGAAGGACCGGATGTTGCGGCCCTCTTTGCCGAYGATCCGGCCCTTCATCTCGTCCGACGGGAGCGGCAGCACCGTGAGCGGGGACTGCGTGCTGGTCGGGACGGCGAGGCGCTGCACGGCCGTGGTGACGAT
>NZ_JBFUHU010000188.1:0-7328 GCF_056402235.1 Cellulomonas sp. P4_B5_2 | reverse complement strand
GTCGACGGGGTGCTCGCCTCGGTGCGGTCGGCGGTCCTGCTGGCCGAGCGGGAGTCGGCCTCGTGGCAGCGGCCCGGGGTGCCGTCGTTCGAGGCCGCGCACGGGTCCGCCAGCCGGGCCGGGTTGCCCGGTGCGCGAAGGGAGATCGCCCAGGCCGAGGTCCTCGCGGCCATGCCCGCGGTGGCCGACGCCGTGGGCGCCGGGGTGATGCCGGTGGGACACCTGGACGCGTTCGCCCGCATCACCGCTGGTGCCTCCGAGCAGGTCGGGGCCGCGCTCGCCAGCCCTGGTGTGCAGGACGCGATCGTGCGGCTGGGCACCACGCAGGACGCGCCGACGTTCTCCCGGTCCGTGCAGCGTATGGTCGCCGAGCTCGACCCCGCCGCCCGGGACAGGTCGCACGAGAACCAGCGCGCCCGCCGGTTCCTGCACCTGTCCGACCAGGCCGACGGCACCCACATCCGCGGTCTGCTCGACCGGGTCGCCGGACACCGACTCCGCCTCGCCCTGGAAGCCACCGGCGAACGTCCCGGCACCACCGCCCTCGAGATCGACAGCAGGGGCGACAGCGAGACCGACAGCAGTGGCGCTGATGACCACACACGCCGGCCCGTCGTCGGTGGAGCGGGTCACGCCGGCGCCACCGGGACGGTGGTGGAGGAGCGGACCGCCGAACAAGCCCGCGCGGACGCGCTGGACGTGATCGCCCGCCGCATCCTGGCCCTGCCCACCACCGCCTCCGGTGCCGCCGTGCCCCCGCAGATCAGCTTGCTTATCACCGAAGCCACCTTCGCTGCCCTGCGCACACACGCGCTCCGCCGCGCCACGACACCCCCGAGCGGACCAGCACCCGACGCCATCGCTGGCTCGGCCACCGCCGCCCCGGACACCGGCCCCGCCGCACGAACCGACGCCACCCCCAGCTCCACGGACCCGGCCTCAGCCTTGGCCGCGGCCCCCGCCGTCACCCTCGAGGACGGCACGCCCATCCCGACCAGCGAGGTCGCCAAGATCCTGTGCGACTGCGAGATCACCCGCATCGTCATGGACGCGGCCGACCAACCCGTCAACCTCGGCCGCACCGCGCGCCTCTACACCGGCGCCCACCGCCGCGCCATCATCGCCCGCGACCGACACTGCGCCTTCCCCGGCTGCGACCGGCACGCCCGGTGGGCCGAGATCCACCACATCGCCTGGTGGGACCGTGACAACGGAGACACCTCCATCAGCAACGGTGTCCTGCTCTGCTCCTTCCACCACCACCAGGTGCACCAACACCACCTGGCCATCCACCGCCACACAGTGGCCCCCCGGTCGAGAAGGCCCCAGGACCACCCCACGCTGGAACCGCCCGGCGCCCGCTACACCTTCCGCGACCCCACGGGACGCGTCGTCGCCAGCAACGAACGCCCCTCAGGGCCGACGCCAGCCCACCGCCTGGAACAGAGCGCCGTGCGGCCGACGACGAGCAGCCCCGAGGACGGCCGACGTGCGTCGCCGGGAGACAAGGCGGCCGCCGAGGAGTCACCCCCGAGCACTTCGGGAGCCCCACCGCTCAGGCAGGTGTCGTACGCGAGCGAGCGAGGAGCCGACCTCGATGGAGTCGCACGCAAGGGACGAACTCGTCCGAGCTCGCGCGACTAGTGCATGAACGCGTACTTGAGCACGATCACCAGCAGCCCGAACGCGGCCGCGATCGCGACCTCACCGATCAGGGCGCGCCCTCGGACCCCCGCGCGATGTGCCGCGAGCGCGGCGACGCCGGCGAGCATCGCGACGGTGAACCAGAGCGCGAGGAACGCCGCCCGGTAGACGTCCATGCCGACGAGCCTGCCGATCGCGAACACGACGAGCACCGGCAGGCTGCCCAGCAGAACCCCGGTGTTGTTGCGGAGCGCGTGCCTGAGCCGGTGGCCGGCGCTGTGGTCCTGGTCCTCGAAGCGTCCGCCGACCGCGTCCGCGTAGACGTGCGCGAGCCAGTAGGTGACGGACACCAGGGCGGTGGCGAGGATGACGATGTCCCCGGTCTCAGCGCCGGCGCTCGTGGCCGCGAGGACGACGCTCGACACGAGCGCGCCGTAGAGGATCTCCGCCGGACCCCTGTTCCGCAAGAAGCGGTCGACGCGGGTGAACCGCTGGTGCTCGACGTCCATGTGCCCTCCGCGATCTGCCGTGGGGCTCCTATCGTGGCGCACAACGAGCCGGACCGTCGGGCTGCGCGGCTCAGACGGGCGAAGGCCAGGTCTGCAGTCGACCGCACATGCCGTACCGCCGCGGCGCGGGAGCTGCATCGACAGCCGTGACTGATCCCCGAGAGAGGTGTTGCCCGACGCCTCTGATGAGCCCCTCGAGCGCCCCGGCCGTGGTCTCGGTCTCGGCGTAGACGGTCCGCGTCCACACGTCCTGCCAGCGCGGCACCAGGGTCCGGACGATCCGGGTCGACGCGTCGTGCAGGGGTTGGAGCGCCGCGGCCGCGCCGATCCGGTCGACGGCCTCGCCCATCTGGGCGTACCCCTCGAGCGCCAGGTCGCGCCGGCGACGGGCGGCCTCGGCGATCTCGTCCTCGGACGCCCCTGCGCCGGGCAGGGTGGCTGCCGCGCGGTAGGCGGCAGGGTCGGCCAGCACGGAGGCGGGGAACGTCAGGACGGCGTCCCCGGCCTCGGGCAGGCCGGCGTTCGACATGAGGACGAGGACCTCCAGGTCACCGTCGTTGACCGCGCGGTGCACGACTCCCGGCCCGAACGACACGATCGCGCCCGGCTGCAGCGGATGGACGGTGAACCCCGACGGGCCGAGGGTGTGCACGGAGCCGCTGCCGCCGAGGACGACGTACGCCTCCGAGGACACGACGTGCAGGTGCGGCGATCCGCTGCCGGCGAGGCCGACGCCGTCGGGCGCCGGCCAGTCGTACACGCGCAGGTTGCTGACCGAGACGCCCCCGGGAAGTCCGCTCATGCCGACAGGATCCCGCTGCCGAGCGACGCGAGCGAGGCGGCCGACGCAGGATCGGAGCTCCCATCGGCGATCACCACCGCGTACCGGAACCGGAGCGTGTCACCGGGCGCGAACGGGACCTCGGTGGAGAAGAAGGGTGCCGGGTTGAGGCACCCGAAGTGCTCGGTGCGCGCGAACCACTGCGGCGGGTGCGAGGGGTTGCCGGGACCGTCGACGATGACGACCGTCGACGCTCCCCCGGTCCCGTCGTGCAGGCCGACGAACCCCATCCACGGCCCGCGCGTCCCGCGGATCTCCTCGCCGCCGGAGAAGTCGGGGGCGAGCAGGGTGCCGCCGGTGAACGACCGGGGACCGCGCCAGAACAGCCCGCCGTAGCCGGCGTTCTCCCGCCCGCGGGTGGTGGGCGAGCCGATGGTCAGGTCGGCGGACGACACGTTGGTCATGGAGGTCTCGAAGGTGAGCACCCAGGCGTCGTCGCGACCCGCGGGGACGACGAACCCGAGCGACCGCGTCTCGTCGATCACGTGCGCGCCCGCCTGCGTGTGCCAGGCGAGCGTGTGCGTGAGGTCGACGCGATCGGGGGCCACCGACAGCGCGGTGAGGTCGACGTGGTCCATCGAGCCGTCGTTCTCGAGCTGCACGTACCCCTGCCCGTGCACGTAGGTGGGGCCGCCCCAGAAGTTGTGCTCGCCGACCACCGGCAGCGACCAGGCGATGCCCTTGTGCCAGACGTGGTCGTGCGGCCGGTACGCCGTGACGAGGTCGCCGCCGCGTGTCCGGACGGGGTGCAGGTAGGGGCGCGGGCTCTCGAGCTGCACGTCGGTGGGGACGTAGACGTACTGCGCGAGGGTGGTGTCGCCGGCGACGACGTCGACCGCTCGGCCGACGTCGTGGAGCGCGGAGAGGCCGGTCACAGGGCGAGGTCCGCGCCGAGGTCCAGATCCGCGATCGTGACCGGCAGCCCGGTGACGAGCGACTGGTTCGCGGCGATCCCGACCGCCACGGCGCGCAGCCCGTCGAGGTACCCCGCGGGACGGCCGAGCTCGTCGTCGGCGACGCGCAGGTGTCGTCGGAACACGTCCTTGAGCAGGATCGCGTCCCCGCCGCCGTGCCCGCCGATGCCGTCGGGGATCGCGGACTCGGTGGCCCGCTCCCAGTGCTTCTGCACGAGCAGCCGCTCCCCCTCGGGACGCAGCGAGTCGCCGACGGAGGTCGGCGTCGCGGACGGGTCGAGCACCGCCTTCCCGAACTCGTCGAGCTCGATGGCCCCTCGCTCGACCACCTCGAGCTCCGCGCGGCCGGCCGTCCCGTTGACCGTGACGCGGTAGCCCTCCCACGGGCTGTGCGCGTTGAGCGAGTAGGTGAGGGTCGCGCCACGGCGGTAGTCGACCAGCAGCGCCATGTTGTCCTCGATGGTGATGCCGGGGCCGAACACGTCCTGGTCACGCCGGTAGCCGTCGTACTGCTCGGCGTCCAGGTAGAGGGACTTCAGGCGGGGGTCGTCGTTGAGGTCGAGCGTGAACGGGTCGCCGACGACGCCGGTGCCGCGCGACGGCCGGGCACCGAGCCCGCGGTCGGCGGCGTTGCGGTCGCCGTAGAACTTGAGCCCGCCACGGGCGTAGACGCGGGCGGGCACGTCGCCGATCCACCAGTTGACCAGGTCGAAGTGGTGGCTGGACTTGTGCACCAGCAGGCCGCCGGAGTTCTTCTTCTCGCGGTGCCAGCGACGGAAGTAGTCGGCGCCGTGCACCGTGTCCAGAGCCCACTCGAAGTGGACCGACGTGACCTCGCCGATCTCGCCCGACGCGATCACCTGGCGCAGGGAGGAGTTCCGCGGGGCGTACCGGTAGTTGAAGGTCATGACGACGTCGCGGCCGGTCTCGCGCACCGCGCCCGTGATCCGTCGGCAGCCGGGCCGGTCGATGGTCAGGGGCTTCTCGACGACGACGTCGGCCCCCGCGGCCAGCGCCCGCGCGACGAGCTCGGCGTGCGCGTGGTCGGGCGCGGTCACGACGACGACGTCCACCGACTGCTCGGCGATCATCTTCTCGAGCCCGTCGGGCGCGTAGGTGGGCAGCGACGCGGGGTGGCCGAGCGCCTCGGACACGACGGACTCGTAGTGCGCCATCCGGCCCGGGTTGGTGTCGAGCAGGGCCACCAGGGTGGCGACGTCGGCGTGCTCGCCGGTGATCGCGCCGATGTACATGCCCGCGCGGTGGCCGGTGCCGGCGACGGCGTACCGCAGCTGCTTGCCCTCGGGGGCGGCGGCGAACTCGGGGATGACGCCGGGGCCGGCGGCGGTGCTGCTGCTCGACGCGGGGCGGGGTGCGGTCGGGTTCTGGTCGGTCACGGGTGTCCTCGGTGTCGTCGTCGCCTCGTTGCGGCGGACCAGTGCGGAAAGCGTTGTCCGTCGATAGGTAGCCTATGCCGTGGGGCACGTCTCGCACAGGTCCCAGGGGCGACGGATCATGGGAGGCGGCCGGCCCGGCACGCCACACCGCCCGCCGCACCGCCGACACAGGAAGCACGCCCGCACCGAGCAGCGTCGCCCGATCCAGGAGAGACCCGATGTCCCAGCGCGCCACCGTCCTGCTGCACCCCGACTTCCGCGTGGGCGAGGTGGACCGCCGCTTGTTCGCCTCCTTCGTCGAGCACCTCGGGCGTGCCGTCTACACGGGCATCTTCGAGCCGGGTCACGAGACCGCCGACGAGCACGGCTTCCGCCGCGACGTCGCCGACCTGACCCGCGAGCTCGGCGTGAGCATGGTCCGCTACCCCGGCGGCAACTTCGTCTCCAACTACGTGTGGGAGGACGCCGTCGGGCCGGTCGAGGACCGCCTGCCGTTCATCGACCTCGCGTGGCGGACCATCGAGCCCAACACGGTGGGCACCGACGAGTTCCTGCAGTGGGCGGAGCGCGAGGGCATCGAGCCGATGATGGCCGTCAACCTGGGCACCCGCGGCGTCGCGGCGGCCGCGGCGCTGGTCGAGTACTGCAACGGCGAGGCCGGCTCTCGCTGGGCGGACCTGCGGATCGCGAACGGTCGCGAGAAGCCGTACGGCGTGACGCTCTGGTGCCTGGGCAACGAGATGGACGGCCCCTGGCAGATCGGGCACAAGGACGCGGACGAGTACGGCAGGCTCGCCGCCGAGGCCGGCAAGGCCATGCGGCTGGTGGACCCGTCGATCGAGCTGGTCGTCTGCGGCTCGTCGTCGATGATGATGGACACCTTCGGCTCGTGGGAGCAGACGGTCCTCGAGCACACGTGGGACGTGGTCGACCACCTGTCGATGCACGCGTACTACGAGGAGCTCGACGGCGACCGCGCCTCGTTCCTCGGGTCCGGCACGTCGATGGACCGGTTCATCCGCCGGGTCGTCGCCTCCGCCGACGCCGTCGCCGCGCGCCGCCGCTCCGACAAGGTCGTCACCATCTCGTTCGACGAGTGGAACGTCTGGTACCTGAAGTCCCGCTTCGTCGGCGAGCAGAACCTCCCCCTGCAGCGCGACGCCCCGCGCATCATCGAGGACGTCTACTCGGCGCTCGACGCCGTCGTCGTCGGCGACCTGCTGGTCACCCTGCTCAACCACGCCGACCGCGTCCCGGTGGCCTGCCTGGCCCAGCTGGTCAACGTGATCGCGCCGATCATGACCGAGCCCGGCGGACCGGCCTGGCGCCAGCCCACGTTCCACCCCTTCGCGACGACGGCCCGGCTCGCGCGCGGCACCGCCCTCGACCTGCGGGTCTCCGGGCCGACGTTCTCGACGAGCGCCCACGGCGACGTCCCGGTGGTGACCGCGGCGGCGACGCTCGACGGCGACGACGTCGCGCTGTTCCTGGTGAACCGGTCGGCCGAGCCCGTCGAGGTCGAGCTCTCGCACCCCGGCGTCACCCTCGCGCTCGGCCGGGGCGTGCGGGTGACCGCCGACGACGAGCCCGCGGTCGAGGGACCGGAGCACGCCGCCGCCGTCGCGGAGCGTCACGTGTCGGAGGTCGACGGCCCCGAGTCGTCAACCGGCAGCACCGTGATCACCCTCGCGCCGGAGTCCTGGACCGCCCTGCCGGGGGTGCTCACGCGGGCCTGACGGTGGGGAGTGGCACCATCGAGGGATGAGGCGCATCGCGCTCGGGTTCGGATGGCTGCTCGGCGTGCTCGTCGCGGGCCTCGTCGGCGTCGGCATCGCCGCGCGCCTGAGCCCCCGACCGGCGTCGGTCGTGATGCGCCGGAACATGGACCGCCACGGCTACGCGCGGTTCACGGCGACCGCGCCGTTCGTCCCGGCGCACGTGGTGTCCGAGATCGACATCCCCTACCGCGACGGCGATCGCGACGCCCGCCTCGACGTGCACCGGTCGACGGGCTCCGACGGGA
>NZ_JBFUHU010000187.1:0-7384 GCF_056402235.1 Cellulomonas sp. P4_B5_2 | reverse complement strand
GGTCCAGGTCGGGGACCAGCTGCTCGCCTCCGACGGGACGCCGACCAGGGTCGTCGCCGCGACCGAGGTTCTCACCGACCGGCCGACCTACCGCGTGACCTTCGACGACGGCAGCCAGATCGTCGCCGACGCCCTGCACCAGTGGTCCACCAGCACGCGCGCGGAGCGTCGGCGGAACGCCGGTCTGTCGGCGATCCGGACAACCGAGGAGATCCACGCGACGCTGCGGTGCGCGACCGGCGACGCCCGCGCGAACCACTCGGTGGCCACCACGGCGGCACTGCGGCTGCCCGAGGCTGACCTGCCGATCGACCCGTACGCGCTCGGCGTGTGGCTAGGCGACGGCCACTCCGCGTCGGCACGGTTCACCAGCGCGGACCCCGAGATCGCGATGCTCATCGAGGGTCGTGGCCTGGTCTCACGAGCGGCCCCGGCCGGCCCCGGTGCCGCGCGTCTGTACTCGATCCAGCTGCCCGTCGACCCGATCGCGTCGCGCGCCTGCGAGGTCTGCGGGGCGTCGTTCGTGCCGCAGCGGTCCCAGGTCCGCACGTGTGGGCGGTCGTGCGGCGGCAAGGTCAAGGCGCTGTCCGGCCCCGTCGCGGTGCCCACCTGCCCGGACTGCGGGGTCGAGACCACCGGACTGCTGCGCTGCCAGCCGTGCCACGACGCGAACGGCACGATCCACGGTCGGCTTCGCACGCTCGGCGTGCTGGGGAACAAGCACATCCCGTCGACCTACCTGCGCGCCAGCGAGCAGCAGCGGCGTGACCTGCTCGCCGGCCTGCTCGACACCGACGGCACGGTCAACCCGACGGGATCGCCGCAGATCGCGCTGACCAGCCGTCGGCTGGCCGAGGACGTCCGGGAGCTCGTGCACTCCTTGGGCTACCGCACGGGCTGGTCGACCAAGCGGGTCGCGGGCCGGACCGAGGACTCGTCGGTCGCCTACACGCTGACCTTCACGACGGACGACGAGGTGTTCGCCCTCGAGCGCAAGCGCCTGGTGCACAAGGAGCGCCGCCGTCCGTCGACCCCACGGCTGACCCAGCGGTACATCGTCTCGGTCGAGCCGATCGACACCGTGCCCGTGCGCTGCGTCGAGATCGACCATGCGTCGCACCTGTACCTCGCGGGCGACGCGATGATCCCGACGCACAACTCGACGATGGGCATCGACATCGTCCGGTCGGCGTCGATCAAGCATGGGATGACGTCCGTCGTCTTCTCGCTCGAGATGAGCCGCAATGAGATCACGATGCGTCTGCTCTCGGCCGAGGCGCGCGTGCACCTGCAGAAGCTGCGCAACGGTCAGATGGGCGAGGACGACTGGGCCAAGATCGCCGCCACCATGGGCAAGATCTCCGAGGCACCGCTGTTCATCGACGACTCCCCCAACATGTCGCTCATGGAGATTCGCGCCAAGTGCCGACGGCTCAAGCAGAAGCACGACCTCAAGCTCGTGGTAATCGACTACCTGCAGCTGATGTCCTCCGGGAAGCGCGTCGAGTCCCGYCAGCAGGAGGTCTCGGAGTTCTCCCGMKCGCTSAAGCTGCTGGCSAAGGARCTCGAGGTCCCGGTCATCGCCATCTCGCAGCTGAACCGTGGCGCCGAGCAGCGCACCGACAAGCGCCCGCAGATGAGCGACCTGCGTGAGTCGGGATCCATCGAGCAGGACGCCGACATCGTCATCCTGCTCCACCGCGAGGACGCGTACGAGAAGGAGTCACCCCGCGCCGGGGAGGCCGACCTGATCGTGGCCAAGCACCGAAACGGTCCGACGGACACCCTCGTCGTGGCGTTCCAGGGTCACTACTCGCGCTTCGTGGACATGCAGGCCTGACGTTCTTGCTCAGCGAACTCGTAGATGCGAGTCGGAGGGTTCTGAACTGGACCGAGYGGTCGTCGAGCACATCACCTTCTCGGGCCCCTCGCCGCGTGGCGAGCTGCGGTTCGCGCCCGCGTTCGACGCCGCGGGTCGCTGAGCGCCGCTCGACAGCCTCCTGGCTCAGCCGCGAGCCGATCAGTCGAAGTCTGACCTGGCCGGGTGTCGTGGCTACGACGGGCGACCCGCGTTCGGTGCGGTCTCGCTGCTGGTCGCTGCCCAGCTCGCCAGCATGCGGATGGCGTCCGCGTCGGGTGAGCCGGCCGGGCTGGTGAAGGTGATCAGGGTCAGGCCGGGGTCGGCGGCCAGGTCGAGCACCTCGAAGTCCAGGTGCAGCTCGCCGACCACCGGGTGGCGGACGTGTTTGCGGCCGGTGCGGTGCAGGCGCACGTCGTGCGCGGCCCACCGGGTGCGGAACGGCAGGCTCTGGGTGCTGAGCTCGCCCACCAGGTCGGTCAGGGCGCGGTCGTAGGGATCACGGCCGGCTTCGGTCCGCAGCTGGGAGACGGAGTCGTCGGCGGCGCGTTCCCAGTCGATCCAGAAGTCGCGAGCCCGATCGTCGAGGAACGTGAACCGTGCGTGGTTGGCGGGGGCACCTTGGTGGTGCGGTGTCGCGTACACCGGCGAGAACAGGGCGCGCCCAAGGGCGTTGGCGGCGACCAGGTCGAGGCGCCCGTTGTTCACGATGACGGGCACGGTCTGGCCCACGAGGTCGAGCAGCCGTTGCACGCCGGGGCGGATCTTGGCAGGTGTCGGCGTGCGGCGCTGCCTGGTGCCGGGGCCGGCTTCGCGGGCCAGATCGGCCAGGTGGGTGCGTTCTGCCTCGTCGAGCTGCAGCGCGCGGGCCAGGGAGTCCAGGACGCTGTCGGAGACGCCGGCCAGGTTGCCGCGTTCGAGCTGGGCGTAGTACTCGACACTGACGCCGGCCAGGTCGGCGACCTCACCGCGCTTCAGGCCGGGCACACGCCGGTTGCTCGCGAACGCGGTCAGTCCGGCGTCTGTGGGACTGAGTCGGGCTCGGCGGGTGCGCAGGAAGTCCTTGACCTCGTCTCGGTTGTCCACGTCGCCACCGTAGATCGCGTCCGCGGGTCCTGGGGTGGGCTGTCGGTACGCCTTCCCGCAGTGACTTCTTCGCTGGTCTCCTCGCGGGTTGCATGGAACGCGTGCCGCTCCTGGCGGCGGACCCGAGGTCGAGCGGCCCGCGCGGAGACCATGCGCCGCGACTGCTGGCCGGCGGGTACGCGAACCGCACTCCACGACCCCGAAGGAGCACGACCCACATGCGCAACGCCCACCTCGGCGCTCTCGATGTCTCCCGCATCGGCCTCGGCGCCATGACCATGGCCGGCACCTACACCTCGGAGGGCGCTGTCGACGACGCCGAGTCCATCCGCACCATCCACCGCGCCCTGGACCTGGGCGTGACCCATATCGACACGGCGGAGATCTACGGCCCCTTCCACAGCGAGGAGGTCGTGGGCAAGGCCGTGGTCGGCCGGCGCGACGACGTCGTCATCGCCACCAAGTTCGGTCTGGTGTCCCATGCGGGCGGAGGTCCCGGTGCGCTGGACAGCAGCGCCGCCAACATCAGGGCTGCGGTCGAAGGGTCGCTCCAGCGGCTCGGCACGGACCGCATCGATCTGTACTACCAGCACCGCGTGGATCCGAGCACGCCCATCGAGGAGACTGCCGCCGCGGTCGGCGAGCTGGTCGCCGAGGGCAAGGTCCTGCACTTCGGCCTGTCCGAGGCCGCGCCGGCCACGATCCGCCGAGCGCATGCGGTCCACCCGGTCGCCGCGCTGCAGACCGAGTACTCGCTGTGGACCCGAGACGTGGACGACGAGATCCTGCCGCTGCTCCGCGAGCTGGGCATCGGTCTCGTCCCCTACTCCCCGCTGGGCCACGGCCTGCTCACCGGGCAGATCCGCACCGTCGACGACTTCGCCGACGACGACTGGCGCAGGACCAACCCCCGGTTCACCGGCGAGAACTTCCACCGCAACCTGGCGATCGTCGACGAGGTGAGGGCCATCGGCGCCGAGAACGGCGCTACCCCTGCGCAGACCGCACTGGCCTGGCTGCTGACCCGCGGCGCCGACATCGCCCCCATCCCCGGCACCCGCCGCGTCACCCGGGTCGAGGAGAACACCGCGGCCGACCTCATCACCCTGACGCCCGGCCAGCTCCACCGGTTGGACACCCTCGCCCCCGCCGTGGGCGAGCGCCACGACGAAGCCAACATGGCAAGCATCGACCGGTGAGGACGCCGGGCACAGCGGGCCGCTATGACGTCTCGGACGCCCGGCGAGCCCGGTCCTCTCGCAGGAGTCGCCGTGCCCGCTCCACCGGTTCGTCGGTGGCCAGCTCCTGCCTCGACCCGGGGGTCGTGGCGTACAGCTCCACCATCTCCTGGTACGGCAGCGGCGGGAGGAAGGCATGGGGGATCGAGACGGCGTCAGCCTGGACGACCTTGCGGCGTCCGCCGAGCAGCGGCAGCGTGCGACGGCGTCGCGCGGGGCGGCGCGTCTCGACGATGAGCTCCTTAGGCGTCGTGACCAGACCGCGCACGTCGTCCCACGGCACGAAGACGTCTGACCCGGCCCACAGCTGGTGCATGCCCTCCGGGGTGAGCGTCAGCGTCCCGTCGCCGGCCCGTCCGGTGGCGCGCGCCCAGCTCAGGTAGACGAGGTACGCACCGACAACGAGGAACGACGCGGCCGCGTACGGTGCCGACCGAAGGTACCCGACACCGACAGCCAGCATGCCGACGGCGAAGGCCAGCGCCAGCAGGGGAAGCAGCCGGTGCCCACGTGCGGGGTGAATCGCCAGCCCGCACGTTCCCTCGGCCGGCTCGAGGGTCACCACCTCGTCGACGGCCAGCCGTCGCACCGACAGAAGGACCGGCACGGCACACAAGAGCACCAGGGTCGCGATCGCCAGCACACCACCAACGGCACCTCCCACGCGACCACCCCCTCGTCCAAGCGACCTCGCAGGGAAAGCGTCACACGCGGCCAGGGCGCCGTGTGGGCACCGCCGCTCGGCGTGAGCGGGTCGCGCTGCTCGCGCGCAGCGGCTACGGGACGTCGACGGGGGGTTGTGGCGGCGAAACCTCGCTCGAAGTCTCCCGCGGCAGCCCGCCGCGCCTGCGTCGTCGGCGGAAGCGGAGCCACACCAGGACGAGCCCGACCAGCCCGACCAGGACCAGCAGGGGCGCCAGGATCGCCGCGAACGACAGCCCGACGCTCGTCACGTCCTCGACGGTGCTCACCACGGGTGCCCCGGCGCCGAGGGTCGTGACGTTGACGACAGGCCGCACGGTGGCCTTCGCACCGTGCACGACGAGCGCCAGGACGATCCCGATGACGATCGGGACCCACTGGCCGGACTCGACGAACGCCTCGGGATCCGTGACGACGGCGGTCTGGGAGCTCGAGCCCGCACCGAACGCGATGCCACCCGCGACGGGCCGCACGACCGTCTGCACCACGTCGTTGACGCTGTCGACGCCGGGGATCTTGTCGGCGACGACCTCGAGCGCCAGGAGCACGGCCAGCACGGCCAGGACCCAGCCGTTCGTGAGCCACTCCCACCCGGCAGGTGTGTCCATGAGGTCCGTCCACCGCGCGAGCGCGCCGATGACCAGCAGCGGGATGTACGCGTTGAGACCGGCCGCGGTGGCCAGGCCGGTGCCGGTGAGCGCCTCGAGCATGCGGCCAGCATCCCATTGCGGCCCGGCAGGGCGCTCGCTACGCGGCCCGCATCAGCCACCGGGCGAGCGCGTCGGAGATCGGCAGCCCCGCGGCCGTCTCGTACCAGGAGTAGCCCGGGGACGGGTTGACCTCGAAGCACACGATGCGGCCGTCGTCCGCGAGCTTTAGGTCGACTCCGGCGAACGGCAGGTCGAGGTTGCGGGCGAGACCGACGCACCGCTCGGCGACGTCGTCGGGCAGCGCGTACGGCGCGAGCTCGGCGTCCTCGCCCACCTGGGCGCGGGCGTAGCGGTAGTCGGTCGCGGAGGAGTCGACGATCGCGGCGTACACCTCGTCGCCGACCACATGGACGCGCACGTCCCTCCCACGGACGTTCTCCTGGAACTGCACGGGGCACCAGCGGATCAGCTCCAGCCGCTCGGCGTCGCGGTCCAGGTCCACGATGCTGACGATCGAGCGGACCCCGCTGACCGACTTGTAGATCGCTCCGCGGTGCGCGCGCACGAACGCCCGCGCCTCGTCCGGGTCGTCGGTGACGACCGTCTCGGGGGTGTCGAACCCGCCCTGCTGGACCAGCTGCGCCTGGTACGGCTTCGACATGTTGGAGGCCATGGCGGACAGCCGGCTCGCGACCCTGCAGCCCAGCGCGTCAGGAGCGGCCTCGGTGAAGGCCATCAGCGCGTCGAACTCCGCACGAGCGCGCTGCATCGCGGGGTCGTCGGCAGGCACGCCCTTGAGCTCCGGAACGAGCTCCGGCTCGATCGGCCGCACGTAGGCGCCGCCGATGTCGCCGAGATCAGTCGTCCGATCTCCGACCCGGATCGAGCCGCGCAGCTCTCCGCCCGAGAGGTGGACGTCGACGCTCTGCTCCAGGAACTGACGGGGGTGGACCACCACCGGGTCTGCGCCGCGACGGGCCAGGGCCCCCAGCAGGAGCTCGACCGGACTCTCCGTCGGCACTCCCCACACCATGACGCTCATGCCGGCACCTTCTCCACAAGCCCGATCAGATCCTGGACGAGGGCGTCGCCCGCGACCATCAGGTCGGGCAACGGCGTCATGCCCGCGAACCACCACCGGCTCCCCGCGACCACGACGTCGATGCCGATCAGGCCCTCGGCGGCACCGACGGCGGCAGCGAAGCGGGTGACCGCCGACGAGAAGCCCTCGGGCATCCGTGCGCCGACCCGTCGCTCGACGCGGTCGGCATCCGCGATCCGGCCGTCGAGGACGACGAGGTGCAGGACGTGCGCGGCCGGCCCGGCGCGGCGCACCGCGGCCTCGAGGAGCTGGAGCGTGGACGTGCCGGCAGCGAAGTCGGCGTCCGGCACGTCGAGCCCTGCGCGGTGCGCGACGACGGCGGCGCGCAGCGGGTGCGGCGACGGGCCGGCGAGGCAGGTGGGGGACGGACGGTTGCGGACCGCCCCTGGCACGGCCGCGAGCCAGCTGAGCGTGAACGCGGTCATCTCCGCCCCGGCGTAGTCGCGCTCGCCCGGCTTCGCCCACTGCCAGGCGGCGACGGGTGGTGACAGGAGGCGGTTGACGACGAGGTCGGGCTGGTCGATCACGCTGGCCTCGCCGAGGTCGACGACGGCTCGGGTGCCGTCGCGGCCGATCCACTGCGATCGTCGCCGAGCGAACGACAGCAGGCCGGAGGTGACGAGCGTGCAGCTCTGACCGAGGTCGCGGAATCGCGAGTCCAGCCAGAGAGCAGCACTGTCGTCGAGGTCGCACAGGACGACGAACATGGGGTTCCCCTCGGTAGGGACCCGGCCGGTGAGGTCGTCAC
>NZ_JBFUHU010000186.1:0-7398 GCF_056402235.1 Cellulomonas sp. P4_B5_2 | reverse complement strand
GGGTGAGCCCGCGGACCCGACGCCGGCCCCGGTGACCACCGCCTCGGGCGTCGAGCTGTGGCCCACCCGGGACACCCCCCGACCGCGTCGCGCACCGACGGCACCGGACGTCCCCCACCGCCGCGGCGGGCGCGACGAGGACGCCGAGGACGCGCTGATCGACGCCCAGCTGGGTCGATCGGACCCACCGGACGCGTCCTAGGCGAGCGCGATGAGGTCCAGGTACGCCGGGTTCCAGAGGTCCTCGTCGCCGTCGGGCAGCAGCAGCACCCGCTCCGGGTCGAGCGCCGCGACGGCACCCTCGTCGTGCGACACCAGCACCACGGCGCCCGAGTAGCCGCGCAGCGCCGCGAGGATCTCCTCGCGGGAGGCAGGGTCGAGGTTGTTCGTCGGCTCGTCCAGGAGCAGCACGTTGGCGCTGGAGACGACCAGGGCGGCGAGCGCGAGCCGGGTCTTCTCCCCGCCGGACAGCACCCGGGCGGGCTTGTCGGCGTCGTCGCCCGAGAACAGGAACGAGCCGAGCACGGACCGCACCTGGGTCTCCGTGAGGTCGGGCGCGGCGGACTTGAGGTTCTCCACGACCGTGCGCTCGAGGTCGAGCGTCTCGTGTTCCTGGGCGTAGTAGCCGAGCTTGAGCCCGTGCCCGGGGCGGACCTCGCCGGTGTCGGACTTCTCGATCCCCCCGAGGATGCGCAGCAGGGTGGTCTTGCCGGCGCCGTTGAGGCCGAGCACSACSACCYKGCTGCCGCGGTCGATGGCGAGGTCGACGTCCGTGAAGACCTCCTGCGACCCGTAGGTCTTGGACAGGCCCGACGCGGTCAGCGGGGTCTTGCCGCAGGCTGCCGGCTCCGGGAACCGCAGGCGCGCGACCTTGTCCGACGCGCGGACCTCCTCGAGCCCCGACAGCAGGCGCTCGGCGCGGCGCGCCATGTTCTGCGCGGCGACGGTCTTGGTGGCCTTGGCGCGCATCTTGTCGGCCTGCGCCATCAGGGCGGAGGCCTTCTTCTCGGCGTTGGCGCGCTCCCGGCGGCGGCGCTTCTCGTCGGTCTCGCGCTGCTGCAGGTACGCGTCCCAGCCGAGCGCGTACTGGTCGAGCTGGGAGCGGTTGGCGTCCAGGTGGAAGACCTTGTTCACCGTGGCCCGCAGYAGGTCGGCGTCGTGGGAGATGACGACGAACCCGCCGGAGTAGGTGCGCAGGTAGTCGCGCAGCCACAGGATCGAGTCGGCGTCGAGGTGGTTGGTCGGCTCGTCGAGCAGCAGCGTGTCGACGCCCGAGAACAGGATCCGGGCCAGCTCGACGCGGCGGCGCTGGCCACCGGAGAGCGTGCCGATCGTCTGGCCGAGCACGCGCTCGTCGAGCCCGAGGTTCGACGCGATCCGGTGCGCCTCGCTCTCGGCGGCGTACCCTCCGGCCGCGTTGAACCGGGCGTCGAGGCGCGTGTACCGCTCCATGGCCTTGTCGCGCAGGTCGTCATCGGTGCTCGCCATCGCACCCTCGGTCACGCGCATCGCGCGGACGATCTCGTCGAGACCGCGCGCGGAGAGCACCCGGTCCATGGCGAGCGCGTCCAGGTCGCCCGTGCGGGGATCCTGCGGGAGGTAGCCGACCTCCCCGGACCGGACGATCTGGCCGCCGGTGGGCTGCGTCTCCCCCGCCAGCGTCTTGGTGAGTGTGGTCTTGCCGGCGCCGTTGCGACCGACCAGACCGATCCGGTCGCCGGCCGCGATGCGGAACGACGACTCCTCGAGCAGCACGCGTGCGCCGATGCGCAACTCGACAGCCTGGGCAGTGATCACTTGACGGTTTCCTCCGAGTTCGCCGCGCTGGCGTTGGCCGCGGGCACAAACGCCAGCAAGTCTACTTGCGGCTAGCGTGGCGTCCGGTCGCAAGGGGATTGATGACGCACCCCGGACCCGCGGGATCGCACCGCACTCGCCACGACTATCGAGGGGTAGCCATGACCAGCGCACCTGAGAACGAGACCGCCGCCGCACTTCCCGCCCCGGTCGCCCGCACCTCCGTCTCCACGGATGTCGCGCTGATCTCCACGTTCGCGGCGTTCATCGCGGTGTGCGCGATCCTGCCCGGCATCCCGACCCCGTCCGGCGTGCCGATCACCCTGCAGACGTTCGCCGTGATCTTGGCCGGCCTCGTGCTCGGCTGGCGTCGCGGCGGTCTCGCCGCGCTGCTCTACGTCGCCCTCGGGCTCGCGGGGCTGCCGATCTTCTCCGGCGGCGTCGGCGGGGTGGCCGTCCTCGCCGGAGCCTCGGTGGGCTACCTGCTGGCCTTCCCGTTCGCCGCCGCCCTCGCGGGCGTCCTCGGCGGCGTCGCGCTGCGGCTCGCGCCCCGGCTCCAGGCGTCACGGTTCGCCGCGCGGCTCGGCGACTGGGCGGTGCGCACGACGTCGGCGTGGCGGTACCCCCTCCTGGTGCTCGCCGGACTCGGCGCGAGCTTCCTGACGATCCACCCGGCCGGCATCGTCGGCCTGATGGCTCGCCTGGGGATCTCGTTCGGCGAGGCCCTGGCCATCGACGTCGTGTACTGGCCAGGGGACGTGATCAAGAACCTCGCCGCCGCGGCGGTGGCGGTCGCGATCTTCAAGGCGTTCCCCGACATGCTGCGCTCCCGCCGCTGACCTGGCCCATGATCGCGCTCGACGACGTCCTCGTCACCGCGTACAGCCCTGACCCGGACGGCGGTGCCGACCGCATCGTCCGGCTGCTCGGGCCGGTGACCCTGGAGCTCACCGAGCGTCGCATCGCGATCGTCGGCGCCAACGGCTCGGGCAAGTCGACCCTGGCCCGGCTGCTCAACGGCCTCGTGCTGCCCTCGTCCGGCACCGTGCGGGTGGACGGCCTCGACACCGCGCGCGACGGGCCCGCTGTCCGCCGCAAGGTCGGGTTCGTGTTCACCGACCCGGACGCCCAGCTCGTCATGCCGACGCCGGTCGAGGACGTAGCCCTGTCGCTGCGCCGCCTGCCGCTGACCGCTGCCGAACGCGACGTCGCCGCGCGGGCGGCACTGGCCCGGTTCGGGCTGGCCGAGCGCGCCGAGGTCCCCGTGCACGCGTTGTCCGGGGGCCAGCGCCAGCTGCTCGCGCTCGCCTCGGTCCTCGCGACGGAGCCCGCGGTGCTGGTGTGCGACGAGCCGACGACGCTGCTCGACCTGCGGTGGCGCGGCGTGGTCGACCGGCTGCTGGACGATCTCGACCAGCAGGTGATCACGGTGACCCACGACCTCGACGCCGCGCTCCGGGCCCAGCGCGTCCTCGTGGTCGACGGGGGCGCCGTGGTGTTCGACGGGGACCCGGCGGAAGCGGTCGCGTCCTACCGGGCGCTGATGCAGGTGCCGACGTGAGCGGGCCGATCAGGCCGCCGTGGGCAGGACCCCTCGGCCTGTACCACCCTGGCACCACCGTCATCCACCGCGCGCCGGCCGGGTTCAAGCTCGCGTGCCTGGCGCTCTTCGCGGTCGCCGTCGTCGCCGTCCGAGGACCTCTGTCCGCGCTGGCCTTCCTGGGTGTCGCCCTGCTCGCGCAGCTGGTCGCTCGTCTCCCGTGGCACCGGACCACCCGCGGACTCGTCCCCGCGCTCCTCACCGCAGCGCTGATCGGTCTCTACCAGTGGTGGGCGCGCGGCTGGGCCACCGCCGTGGAGGTCGCCGTCGACCTGGTGGCCCTCGTGCTCCTCGCCGCGGTCGTCACGGCCACCACCCGGGCGGACACGCTCCTGGACGCGCTCGCCCGTCTCGCGCGCCCGCTCCGGCACGTCGGCCTGCGCCCCGAGACGTTCGCCCTCGCGGTCGGCCTCTTCCTGCGCACCATCCCCGTGCTGGCCAGGATGTCGCTCGAGACACGTGACGCGGCTCGAGCCCGCGGCCTCGACCGGGACCCGCGCGCGATCCTCGTCCCGGCCGCGGTCCGCATGGTGGCCCACGCCCGGGCCACCGGCGACGCGCTCGCCGCCCGAGGCCTCGACGGGCACTGATCACCCGCTCTCGACGGGCGGACGGACCCGCCCCCGGCTAGGTTGCCTGCGTGACGTTCCAGGAGGGTGGCAGCTTCGGTGGCGGCCGCGTCCGCAAGGGCGGCGGCGGCAAGGTCGCAGTGGGCGGCGGTGCGATCGGCATCCTCGCGCTCGTCGTCTACCTGTTCACGGGAGTGGACCTGTCCGGAGTCACCGGTGGCGCACAGCAGCCCGCGCCGGAGACCGGGGAGACCGTCGGCGAGTGCACCGCCGAGCAGGCCAACACGGACCGCGAGTGCCTGTACAGCGCGACACTCGACTCGCTCGACACGTTCTGGGGCGCGACCATCCCGGCCGCCGGCGGCCAGTTCAGCATCCCCGAGGCGGTGTCGTTCAACGCCGCCGTCAGCACCGGCTGCGGCAACGCGTCGAGCTCCACCGGGCCGTTCTACTGCCCGCCGGACGCCACGATCTACGTGGACGTCTCGTTCTTCGACCAGCTGGCCCAGCTCGGCGCCGAGGACGGCCCGCTGGCCGAGCAGTACGTGATCGCGCACGAGTACGGCCACCACATCCAGCAGATCACCGGCGTGATGGACCAGGCCGACCGCCAGGGCGCCGGCGCGGACTCCGACTCGGTCCGGGTCGAGCTGCAGGCGGACTGCTACGCCGGCATGTGGGCCGGGAACGCGGCGACGACCGTGGACCCGGACACCGGCGTCACCTACCTCGAGCCGATCACGACGGCGCAGCTCCAGAACGCCCTGGGCGCGGCGGAGGCCGTCGGTGACGACAACATCCAGGAGCAGTCCGGCGGTGGCGTGAACCCGGACTCGTGGACCCACGGGTCGAGCGAGCAGCGGGAGCGCTGGTTCACCACCGGCTACGAGCAGGGCACGCTCGCCGCCTGCGACACGTTCGCCACCGACCAGCTCTGAGGCCTCAGGGGCGAGTGCGCCCCACACGGAGCACGACGAGCGCTGCACCGGCCATGCTCAGGGCGACGGCCAGCATCGCGACCCCGTTCGAGCCACCCGACGTGTTCAGCGCCGCGGCATCGACGAGCACCGGCCGGAGCACCGACGCGGCGGAGTGGGCGGCGAATCTGCCTGCCCCCACCAGGGCCAGGAACAGCGCGGCCACGCAGAGGAGCACGGCGACGACGCCCGCCCTGCGCTTCACCCCGTGCCGCCGAGCCACCGCCGCACCGACGGCGACGATCACGAACCCCGCGCCGAACGACCCCAACGCGGCCTCCCGCAGCACGTTGTTGGCGGCGCCCGGCACGTCGGCGAGCATCCAGCCGACGCTCCCGATCGACTGCGCGATGGCGAGCACCGCGACCCCCGTCGCAGCCGTCACCGCGCTGACGACCACGGCATCGGCGCGCATCCGGAACGCGATCGGGGCGGTCGCGACGTTGCCCTCGAGTGCTCTCACACCCCCAGGATGCTCCATCGAGCTCCCCGCCGACCGCTGTTCGGGCACGCAGAAGCCCCGGTCAGCACATTGGCTGACCGGGGCTCCGGAGACGGCGACCCTAGATGTTGAAGCCCAGGGCACGCATCTGCTCGCGGCCGTCGGGCGTGATCTTCTCGGGGCCCCACGGCGGCATCCACACCCAGTTGATGCGGAACCCGTCCACCAGGCCCTCGAGCGCCTGCGCCGACTGGTCCTCGATGACGTCGGTCAGCGGGCAGGCCGCCGACGTGAGCGTCATGTCGATGACGGCCGTGTTGGTCTGGTCGATCGTCAGCCCGTAGACCAGGCCGAGGTCGACGACGTTGATGCCCAGCTCGGGGTCGATGACGTCGCGCATGGCCTCCTCGACGTCGGCCACCGTGATGGGGGCGGGCGAGGGTGTGTCCGTGCTCATGAGTTCTCCCGTGCGCCGGTCTTGATGAGTGCGTCGGTCAGCGCCGCCCAGCCGAGCAGGGCGCACTTGATCCGCGCGGGGTACTTGGCGACGCCCGTGAAGGCGGTCGCGTCGCCGAGGGAGTCCTCGGCGTCGTCGTCGAGGCCGTTGCCGCGCGTCTGCATGAGCGCGCGGAACGTGCCGCCGAGCTGGTCCACGGTGGCGAGGTCGTTGCCGACCACCAGGTCGTGCAGCACCGAGACCGAGGCCTGCGAGATGCTGCAGCCCTGCCCGTCCCAGCGCACGTCGCGGACCACACCCGTGTCGTCGAGGTCCACCTGCAGGGTCACCTCGTCGCCGCAGGTCGGGTTCACCTGGTGCGACTCGCCCGTGTGCAGGTGCAGGTCCCCCGCCACGCCCAGCCCCTTGCCGTGCGGGAACTTCGCGTGGTCCAGGATGACCTGCTGGTACAGCTGCTCCATCGATCCCGTGCTCATGACACCTCCAGACCGAAGAACGCCCGGACCCCCGTCAGTGCTTCCCGGAAGACCTCGATCTCCTCGTCGGTCGTGTAGACCGCGGCGCTCGCCCGTGACGTCGACGCTACGCCGAACCGGCGGTGCAGGGGCTGCGCACAGTGGTGACCCACCCGCACGGCCACGCCGGCGTCGTCGAGGACCTGGCCGACGCCGTGCGCGTGCACGCCGTCGACGACGAACGAGACGGTCGCCAGGCGGTCGCGCGTGTCGGTCGGGCCGATCACCCGCACGCCCGGCACCGAGGCGACCGCGTCGAGCAGCAGTCCGGCCAGGTGCGCCTCGTGCGCGGCGACGGCGTCCATGCCCAGCTCGGCCAGGTACGACGCCGCGGCGCCCATCCCGACGGCCTGCGACACCATCTGCGTGCCGGCCTCGAACCGCTGCGGCGGCGGCGCGTAGGTGGTCGACTCCATGGTGACGACCTCGACCATCGACCCGCCCGTGGTCACCGGCGGCATCGCCTCGAGCAGCTCGCGCCGCCCGTACAACGCGCCGACGCCCGTGGGCCCGAGCATCTTGTGCCCCGAGAACGCCGCGAAGTCGACGCCCAGGGCAGACAGGTCCACCGGCAGGTGCGGGACGGACTGGCAGGCGTCCAGGACGGTCAGAGCGCCCACTGCGCGGGCGCGGGCGACGAACGCCTCGACCGGCGTGATCGCACCCGTGACGTTCGACGCGTGCGTGAACGCGAGCACCTTGGTGCGGTCGGTGACCACCGTGTCCAGCTCGTCGACCCGGATCCGCCCGTCGTCGTCCACGCCGAGCCACCGCAAGGAAGCCCCCGTGCGCAGAGCGAGCTCCTGCCACGGCACGAGGTTCGCGTGGTGCTCCGCCTCGGTGACCACGATCTCGTCGCCCGGGCCGAGGGCGAACTGGCGTGCGGCCGCTCCCCCGCGGCCGAGCGACGCGTTCGACATCGCGTAGGCGACCAGGTTGATCCCGGCGGTCGCGTTCGACGTCCACACCAGCGACCCCGGCGACACCCCGACGAACGACGCCACCCGGTCGCGGGCGTCCTCGAACGCCTCGGTGGCCTCC
>NZ_JBFUHU010000185.1:0-11901 GCF_056402235.1 Cellulomonas sp. P4_B5_2 | reverse complement strand
GGGATGTTCTGCAGGTTCGGGTCCGCCGACGAGAGCCGCCCGGTCGCGGCGATCGTCTGCTGGAACGTGGTGTGGATGCGTCCGTCCGCGGCGATGGACCGCAGGAGCCCCTCGACGGTCTGCCGCAGCCGGATGGCGTCCCGGTGGGCCAGCAGGTGCTCGAGGAACGGGTGCTGCGTGCGGGCGAACAGGTCGGTGAGCGCGGCGGCGTCGGTGGTGTACCCGGTCTTGATCTTCTTGGTCTTCGGCATGCCCAGCTGGTCGAACAGGACCTCCTGGAGCTGCTTGGGCGAGCCCAGGTTCACCTCGCGGCCGATGACCGCGTACGCCTCCGCCGCGGCGTTCTGCACCTGGCTGTCGAACGACTTCTCGAGTCCCGACAGGTAGCCGGAGTCGATCGCGATCCCGGTCCGCTCCATCCGGGCCAGCACGTCGACGAGCGGCAGCTCGAGGGTGTCCAGGAGGCTGGTGGCGCCCCGGTCGGCCACCTCGCCGCCCAGCACGTCGGCCAGGTCCCGGACCGCGGCGGCACGGACGGCTGCGCGGCGGCCCTCGTCGGTGCCGTCCAGCTCGAGGTCCAGCGCCCCTTGCGCGCCGTCCGCAGCCTCGTCGGCGCCTAGCTCGCGGTGCAGGTAGCCGATCGCGAGGTCGGTCAGGTCGTACGCGCGGCGGTCGGGCTGGCACAGGTACGCCGCGAGCTCGGTGTCGAACACCACCCCGGCGAGGGGCAGGCCGCGGCCGGCCAGCGCGTGCCAGGCCTCCTTCGAGGCGTGCACGATCTTCGGTGCCGCCGGGTCGGCGAGCCACGCCGCCAGCGCGGTCTCGTCGGGTGGCTGGATCTCGGCGAGGTCGAACGCGGCCGCCTGACCGTCCGGGTCCGCCAGGGCGATCCCCCAGGCGTCGCCGCCGGCGGGTGCACCCGAGCCGCGGACGTCCACGCCGAGGGGCTTCCCGGCCCGGGCGGTCAGCCAGCCGGCGAGCTCGCCGGAGCCGAGGACCGTGAGGTCGAGCTGCGCGGCGGCGACCGTCCCCGGTCCGTCACCGGCCTCGTCGGGCAGCATGGCGAAGAGCCGGTCGCGGATGGCGCGGAACTCGAGCTCCTCGAGCACGGCGTGCAGCGCGGGGCGGTCCCACGGCCGGGCCGCGAGGTCCTCCGGGCCCAGCGGGAGCTCGATGTCGGTGAGCAGCGCGTTGAGCTGCCGGTTCAGGCGCACCTGGTCGAGGTTGTCGCGCAGCGACTCCCCCGCCTTGCCGGGCACCTGGTCCGCGGCGGCGAGGATCCCGTCGAGCCCGTCGTACTGGACGATCCACTTGGCCGCCGTCTTCGGGCCGACCCCGGGGATGCCGGGCAGGTTGTCGCTGCTCTCCCCGACGAGCGCGGCGAGGTCGGGGTAGCGCCCGGGCGGCACCCCGTACTTCGTCTCGACGGCCTCGGGCGTCATCCGGGCCAGCTCCGAGACGCCCTTGACCGGATAGAGCACCGTGACGTCCTCGTTCACCAGCTGGAGCGCGTCGCGGTCGCCGGTGCAGATCAGCACCTGCATGCCCTGGGCGCGCGCCTGCACCGACAGCGTGGCCAGGATGTCGTCGGCCTCGAACTGAGCCTTGGAGAGGTACGGGATGTGCATGGTCTCGAGGACCCGCTGGATGACCGCCACCTGTCCCTTGAACGGGGCGGGCGTGGCATCCCGGTTGCCCTTGTACGCCTCGTACACCTCGGTCCGGAACGTCGTCCGGCCCGCGTCGAACGCGACCGCCACGTGCGTCGGCGCCTCGTCCCGCAGCAGGTTGGCGATCATCGAGAAGAACCCGAACACCGCGTTGGTGGGCTCACCGGACGACGTCGCGAACTTGTCCACCGGGAGCGCGAAGAACGCCCGGTAGGCCATCGAGTGACCGTCGATCAGGAGGAGTCGGGCAGGCGTTCCGGGAGTGGCCGGCGGAACCGCTGGCAGTGCGTCGCTCACGGGTGCCAACCTATCTGCCATGTCCGACACGACGATCCCCGACCAGCCCTACGCGGGCACCCTCATCGAGCGCATGGGCATCGTGGTGACCGAGGCCTCCGCGCAGCGCACGGTGGCCACCATGCCGGTCGCCGGCAACACGCAGCCCTACGGCCTGCTGCACGGAGGCGCGTCCGCGGTGCTGGCCGAGACGCTGGGCTCCATCTCCGCGATGGCGCATGCCGGCGAGGGACGGGCCGCGGTGGGGATCGAGCTCAACGCCACCCACCACCGGTCGGCGCGCTCKGGCCTGGTCACCGGGACGGCGACGGCGCTGCACCTCGGCAGGACGCTCGCCACCTACCAGGTCGTGGTCGAGGACGACGGCGGCCGGCTGGTCTGCACAGCCCGGCTGACCTGCATGCTGATCGACGCACGTCCCTGATCCGCGCCGGACGCGCGGGCGGGCTGGACCTGCTCGTCGACGGGCTGCCGTGCGGCGCGTGCCTGACGTCGACGCGCGATGAGGTCCTCGAGCCCACGCGGACCGGAGCGCCGTGCGGCGCCCGGCGTGCCGGCGTGGCCCTGGTYGTGCGCGAGCTTGCGCTGGAGCGCCGCGGCCGTCACCACCCGGTGCGACGCGGCCGGTGCGAACCCGAGCCGGGCGAGGAAGCGCTGCATCCCGCGGGAGCCCGGCAGCGGCGACGAGTACAGCTCGGTGGCGCCCGCCTCCTCCGCGACCGTCGTCGCGCCGACCAGCAGGGCGTGCCCGAGGCCACGACGGCGCGCGGCGGGCAGCACGTACACCGCCTCGATGTCGAGGCTCACGACGTCGGTGAAGGGTCCCGGCCCGACGACGCGGGCCAGCAGCAGGCCGGCCGGGTCGTCGTCGAGGAGGGCCAGCAGCACGCGTCCGCCCGGCACCGCGAGGAGCGCTCCCAGCTGGTCGCGCAGGCGGTCGGCGTCGTCGGTGCACAGCTGGGAACCCACACCAGCCTCCTGGCGCGCGGTCAGACAGAGCGCGACGAGGCTCTCCAGGTCGCCCGGCAGGGCTTCGCGGACTTGCACTCCAAGACGCACGGCAGTGGTACCTCCAGACGGGACGAGGGGGATCCGGTCGGGGTGACGCCTCCTCTGCCCACGACGGCGCCGCCCTCGATCATGACGCAGCCACCACCGTATGCCTAGCCCCCGGGAGAGGGGCACCGCGCTCGGAGGCGGCCAAACTGGACGTCCGACCACAAAACCCGACACGCTCGTGCCCGCACAGCCCAGACACTCGCCATCGCGAAATGAACAAGACACAATCCCTGCCTATCGTCCTGCCACACGGCAGGCGTCGCGCTGGTTCGACAATGCCGTCGGACCCGTGCACGAGCCCGGCCCCCTAGAACCTGGACGGAGACCCACCGTGCCGCATGTTGCGACGACGGACAGGCCCCGCAGAACTCGACTGTTGATCGCGCTGAGCATGCTCGCGGCGGCATTCGTCGGCGTCATCGGCCTGCAGGCCGAGTCCGCCTCCGCCGCCGCGGCGGTCTCCTGCGTCGCGGACGCCGAGACCGGCTGCATCGGCGGGACGCTGCAGAACACCGCCGGCCCCGTAGAGGGCGTCACCATCACGGTGACGAACGAGGACGACGACTTCGAGGAGTCGACGACGACGGCCGCCAACGGCACGTGGGCCGTCGCGATCCCCGGACGGGCGCGCTACACGGTCGAGCTCGACGAGTCGACCCTCCCCTCGACCGCGGCTCTCGCGGACTCGGCGGAGAACCCGACCGAGCAGCTCGCCGTGGTCGGCGCCTCGTCGACCGTCGACTTCAACCTCGTGCTGGACGTCACTCCGAGCACGGGGGGCAGCTCGTCGTCCGCGACGGGCACGGTCACCCCCACCCGGCTGCTCCAGCAGTTCGCGCTGGGCATCCGGTACGGCCTGATCCTCGCCCTCGCCGCGGTCGGGCTCTCCCTGATCTACGGCACCACCGGGATGTCGAGCTTCTCGCACGGCGAGCAGGTCACCCTGGGCGCCCTGCTGACCTTCGTGTTCTCCATCCAGCTGCACTGGCCGATCGTCCTGTCGGTGCTGGTCGCGGTGATCCTGTCGGCGGCCAGCGGCTGGCTCCAGGACGTGGTCATCTGGAAACCGCTGCGGCGACGCCGAGTGGGCCTGGTCCAGCTGATGATCGTCAGCATCGGGCTGTCGCTGGCCCTGCAGTACGCGTTCCAGTTCCGCTTCGGCGGCAGCACCCTGCAGGTCCTGCCCTCGATCGCCAAGTCGTGGAGCATCGGCCCGATCCGGCTGTCGATCCCGTCCTACATCGCGATGGGGTGCGCCACCATCGTGCTCGTCGGCGTCGCGCTCTTCCTGCAGCGCACCCGCACCGGCCGCGCCACCCGGGCGATCTCGGACAACCCCGCCCTCGCGTCCGCCTCGGGCATCGACGTCGACAAGATCATCCGGCTCGTGTGGATCCTGGCGACCGGCCTGGCCGGCCTCGGCGGCGCGCTCCTGGCGCTGGCCTTCAACGGGGCCGCCTGGGACCTCGGCCTGCAGATGCTGCTGCTGATGTTCGCCGCGGTGACCCTCGGTGGTCTGGGCACCGCCTACGGCGCGCTCATCGGCTCGCTCATCATCGGTGTCGTCGTGGAGATGTCGACCCTCTGGCTGCCGTCGAGCCTCAAGTTCGCCGTCGCGCTGCTGATCCTGATCCTCGTCCTGCTCATCAGACCTCAAGGCATCCTCGGCCGCGCCGAGCGGGTCGGCTAGGAGACTCCCATGAACTGGTCGGACCTGCTGTCCCTCACTGCGGGCGAGCTGATCGCCCCCACCACCGCGGCCTACGCGCTCGCGGCCATCGGCCTGAACATCCACTTCGGCTTCACGGGCCTGCTCAACATGGGGCAGGCGGGCTTCATGCTCGTCGGCGCCTACGGGTTCGCCGCCACCGCGCAGGCGGGCCAGGGCTTCCCGCTCTCGGCGCTGGTCGGGGTGGGCTGCTCGGTCGTCTTCGCGCTCATCCTCGGCATACCCACGCTGAAGCTGCGCGGTGACTATCTGGCGATCGTGACGATCTCCGCCGCGGAGATCGTCCGGCTCATCGGCCGGTCGTCCGTGCTCTCCGACATCACCAACGGTGCCGCCGGCATCCCCGCCAGCAGGTTCAACAAGGACTTCCTCGGCCTGTCGGTGCTCCCGGACGGCAGGACCGCGCTCGGGCCGTTCTCCTACGCCAACAACGTCGGCGACGGCTGGTGGACGCGCATCGTCGCGTGGGCCGCCGTCCTGCTCGCCGTGCTGCTGGTCTGGCGCCTCATGTCCAGCCCGTGGGGCCGCGTGCTCAAGGGCATCCGCGAGGACGAGGACGCCGTGCGCTCGCTCGGCAAGAGCGTGTACGGCTACAAGATGCAGGCGCTCGTGCTGGGTGGTGCCATGGCGGGCTTCGCGGGTGTCCTGTTCGTGATGCCCGCGAGCGTCCAGCCCGACGCGATGGGCCGGTCGATGACGTTCTTCATCTGGACGATCCTCCTGCTGGGTGGCGCCGCCACCCTCTGGGGTCCGGTGATCGGGTCGATGATCTTCTTCGTCGCTCTCATGTTCATCAAGACGGTCATGCGCGACGTGCTGCCGTCCGTCCTGCGGCCCGAGCAGCTGGAGCCGCTCGCGGGCATCCTGGTGGGCATCACGCTGATGCTGCTGGTGATCTTCCGGCCGCAGGGCATCTTCGGTGACAAGAAGGAGCTGATGCTCGATGTCCGCTGAGCTGTCCTCCCCCGCACCGCTCGCGAAGACAGCGGCTCAGGCGCTCGCGGGCGTCGCCCCCGAGCCTGGCGTCGCGAAGCCGGACCCGATCATCGTCGCCGACGACGTCGTGCGCCGGTTCGGTGGCATGACCGCCGTCGACGTCCGTCACCTCGAGGTGCAGCGCGGCGCGATCACCGCGCTGATCGGCCCCAACGGCGCCGGCAAGACGACGCTGTTCAACCTGCTCACCGGCTTCGACAAGCCGAACTCCGGCAACTGGGAGTTCAACGGTCGTCGTCTGAACGGTGTCTCGGCGGGCCGGGTCGCCCGCGCCGGCATGGTGCGCACCTTCMAGCTGACCAAGGCGCTCTCGCGGCTGACCGTCCTGCAGAACATGCAGCTCGGCGCCACGAAGCAGCCCGGTGAAGGCTTCTTCACCTCGCTGGTCAAGCCGCTGTGGGCCGCCCGTGAGCGCGAGATCACCGAGCAGGCCGACGAGCTGCTGGTCCGGTTCAAGCTCGACGCCAAGAGCGACGACTTCGCAGGGTCCCTGTCCGGGGGCCAGCGCAAGCTCCTCGAGATGGCGCGGGCACTCATGGCCAAGCCCGAGCTGGTCATGCTCGACGAGCCGATGGCCGGGGTGAACCCCGCGCTCACGCAGTCCCTGCTCGGGCACATCCAGACCGTCCGCGACGAGGGCACCACGGTGCTGTTCGTGGAGCACGACATGCAAATGGTCCGCCGGATCGCCGACTGGGTGGTGGTCATGGCCGAGGGCAAGATCGTCGCCGAGGGGCCGCCGGCCGCCGTCATGGAGAACCCCGCCGTCGTCGACGCCTACCTGGGCGCCCACCACGACACCGACCTCGGCGACGAGAGCGTCATGGCCGAGGGTGTGCTCGAGCAGCTCGAGGCCGAGGAGGCCACGGAATGACCGTCACGGAATCCGCCGCAGCACCGTCCCCCGTGGACCGGGGCGAGCCCCTGCTGCGCGCCGACGAGCTCGTCGCGGGCTACATCCCCGGGGTGAACATCCTCAACGGGTGCAACCTCGACCTGTACCCGGGCGAGCTGGTCGGCATCATCGGCCCCAACGGCGCCGGCAAGTCGACCCTGCTCAAGGCGATCTTCGGCCTGGTGCACGTGCGCACCGGGTCGGTGACGCTCGGCGGGGAGGACATCACCAACCTCAAGGCGAACGATCTGGTCGCCCGCGGCGTCGGGTGCGTCCCGCAGAACAACAACGTCTTCCCGTCGTTGTCGGTCGAGGAGAACCTCCAGATGGGCGGGTTCCTCAAGCCGGGCAAGTTCTCGGAGCGGCTCGACTTCATCATCGACCTGTTCCCGAACCTCAAGGACCGCCGCAACCAGCGCGCCGGCTCGCTGTCCGGCGGTGAGCGCCAGATGGTGGCCATGGGCCGCGCGCTGATGATGGACCCGAAGGTGCTGCTCCTCGACGAGCCCTCCGCCGGTCTGTCCCCCGTGCGGCAGGACGAGACGTTCATCCGCACCCGCAAGATCAACCGCGCGGGGGTCTCGATCATCATCGTCGAGCAGAACGCCCGGCGCGCCCTGCAGATCTGCGACCGCGGCTACGTCCTCGACCAGGGCCGCAACGCCTACACCGCCACCGGGCGCGAGCTCATGCACGACCCCAAGGTGATCGAGCTGTACCTCGGCACGCTGGCGGCCGACGAGATCGCCCCCGAGGACTGACGGCACTCCCCCGCCGGGCCTCGCGTCATCTGGGACTGACTGTCGTCAGCTGCCCTTGACCTCGCCGAACTCCGCCTTCTGCCACACGGGCACGTTCTCGGCGTCGTACTTGTAGATGCCGACGTACGCCGACGACGGGTCGTTGTTGTCGTTGAACGGGCCGACGCCGGAGACAGCCTGGTAGGTGATCTCCTTGCCGTCCTTGATCAGCTCGACGCAGTCCGCGAACGTCGCGCACTCCTCGCCGTCCGTCGTGCCGGACACCGCCGCCATGTTGGCCTGCACGGTGGGGCCGTCGTTCTGGCCTCCCTTGACCGCCGCGAGGGCCGCCAGGATGGTCGCGTCGTAGGACTCGGGACCGTAGTTGAAGTCCTTCAGGTCCGGGTTGACCTCGAGCAGGCGAGCCTTGAAGTCATCGGTCGGGTTGGCGCCCGGGTTGGTGCCCTGCGCGCCCTCCATCGTGCCCGGGTCGAAGAAGAACTTGGCGCTGTCGGCCGGGTCCTGCTTGAAGCTGGCCACGTTGCCGTCGACGAGGTACACCTTCGACATGTCGTAGCCGGCCTGGACGAGCTGAGGAACGATGACGCGGACCTCGTCGAACGTGATGATCACGATCGCGTCGGGGTTCGTGGCAACGACCTCGCCCACCTCGGTGGAGTAGTCCTGCAGCTCCGGCGGGAAGTCCTGACCCGCGCCCTCGGCGCCGTAGGTCACGTTGACGCCTGCGGGCTCCAGGTTCTGCTGGACGAAGCCGCGCAGACCCGTGCCGTACGGGTCGTCGAACACGAGGATGCCGACGTTCTTGTGCCCGTCCGCGATGATCTGCGTCGCGAGCGCCTGGCCCTGGACCTCGTCCGGCGGGGCGGTGCGGAAGTAGTACGGGCTGATGCCGGACAGGTCGGCCGCCGTGTTGGCGGGCGAGATCTGCACGATCTCGGCGTCCGTGATCGGGCCGACGACGCCGAGCGACAGGCCGGAGGACGCGGCGCCGATGATGACGTGCACACCCTCCTCGATGAGCGCCTTGGCGGACGGGGTGCCGATCGTCGCGAGGTCGGACGTGGGGCCCGAGTCCTTGTGCGAGACGGTCACCGGGACGCCGTTGACGCCACCGGCGTCGTTGATGTCCTTGATGGCCAGGTCGACGCCGGCGATCTCGGGCGGGCCGAGATACGCGAGGTTGCCTGTGACGGGGAGCAGGGAGCCGATCTTGAGCGGGCCCGAAGCGGTGGGCGCTGCGGAGCTCTCGCTGTCGGCCGGCTCGTCCGCACCGCTGCACGCGGTCAGGGCGAGGGCGACAGCGCCGGCCAAGGCGGCGGCGCGGACTACGTGGGTCGAACGAATCATGCCTGGTACCCCTCTGTGAGTACTGCGATCCACTGGAACCCGGTAGGGATCCTGCAGGTGTGGCGTGAAGGTACTCATTGTTTGTGTCCGCGATGTGAATCTGCGCGTCTCAGGAAAGGTTGTTGCCGAGTTGTGACCAACCAGTAACAAGCGGTGCTGGACGCGCGACCGGACTCAGGACGCGGGTGCGGCCGCGCCGGGCGCGACGTCCGACGAGGTCGACGCGGCGTCCGCGTCGGTGATGCCGAGCTCGTCGGCGAGGAAGAGGAACGCCCGCGCGTAGGGGTGCCCGACCGCGTCCTCGCGGACCCGCGGCCAGTCGATCTGCTCGCGCAGCGCACGCACGATGGCGAGCAGCCGCCCGAAGTCGCACGCGTGCTCCCCCAGCACCCGCAGCTTCGCCGAGACGATGTCGGTGGCCTGCAGCACCGGCATCCGTACCGCCAGCACCTCGAGCACGTCGCTGCGCTCCAGGAGCTCGTGCGTGATCGGCTCACCGACCATCCGGAACAGGACGTCGACCAGCTGGCCGTGGTGGAACGCCTTGAACAGCCAGTTCTCGGCCGGTTGCTCGACGTGCAGCCCGGCGGCGGCGATCACCTCCTTGGCGCGCTCGACGTCCTCGGGCGTCACGGCGAAGTCGGCGTCGTGGCTCGGTTCGGGGGCGCCCCGGGCCCAGGCCGCGTACCCGCCGACGAGGGCGAACGGGATCTCCGCGTCCGTCAGCGCGACCGCGACCAGCCGCAGGCCGTCCTGGAGGGCCGTGCGGTCGTCGGGCGGGTCGACCAGGGCGCCTTGCTGGGTCATGACACGACTGTCTACACGCCGACGCGCGGGCTCGCAGGTCGGCCGGGACAATCGGCAGGGTGCGCCTGGCCACCTTCAACATCCTGCACGGACGCTCGCTGGTCGACGGCGAGGTCCACGTGGGGCGGTTCGCCGACGCCGTGCGCGACCTGGACGCCGACGTCCTCGCCCTCCAGGAGGTGGACCGGGACCAGCCGAGGTCCCACAGCGCCGATCTGACAGTCGTCGCCGCCGACGCGATGGATGCTCCCGAGCACCGCTTCGTCGCCATTCTGCACGGCGAGCCCGGGGTGTGGACCGCCGCGACGGGCGACCACCAGCCGGCGGTGGCGAGCTACGGGATCGCGCTCCTCAGCCGGCACCCGGTGCTGTCCTGGCACGTGCTGCAGCTGCCCGTCCTGCGGCGCCGCGCCCCGGTGCGCTGGCCGGACGCGCGCTGGCCGACGCTCGTGCGCGACGAGCCCCGCGCGGCACTCGTCGCCGTCGTCGAGCACCCCACCGGCCCGCTGACCGTCGTCGACACCCACCTGACCTACATCCCGGGGTGGAACCGCCGGCAGCTGCGGCAGCTCGTCGGTCTCCTGCGGGAGTACCCCCGACCGCTGGTCCTGATGGGTGACCTCAACATGGAGCCCGACGCCGCGGTCCGGACGTCGGGCATGCGCTCACTGGCAGCCGCCGCCACCTATCCGGTCCTCGAACCCGTGCGCCAGCTCGACCACATCCTCGGCGACGGGTCGATCGTGCCCACCGACCCCGCACGTGCGGTCGACACCGGTCTGTCCGACCACCGCGCCCTCGTCGTCGACGTGGCACGCCGCTGAACGACGAAGGCCGGCGCGGATGATCTCCGGCCGGCCCTCGTCACGCTCGCGTCAGGAGGACGCGCCACCCACCTGCTCGATGACCGCGTCGGCCACCTCGCGCATGGTGAGCCGACGGTCCATCGACGTCTTCTGGATCCAGCGGAACGACTCCGGCTCGGTCAGACCCATCTTCGTCATGAGCAGACCCTTGGCCCGGTCCACGCGCTTGCGCGTCTCGAACCGCTCCGCGAGGTCCGCGACCTCCGACTCCAGGGCGCTGATCTGCGCGTACCGCGAGATCGCGATCTCCACGGCCGGCAGCAGGTCCGCAGGGCTGAACGGCTTGATGACGTAGGCCATGGCCCCGGCGTCGCGCGCCCGCTCCACGAGCTCCTTCTGGGAGAAGGCCGTGAGGAGCACCACCGGGGCCAGGTGCGCCTTGCCGATCCGCTCCGCCGCCGAGATGCCGTCGAGCACGGGCATCTTCACGTCCATGACGACGACGTCGGGCTTCAGCTCGGTGACGAGCTGCACCGCCTGCTCGCCGTCGCCGGCCTCACCGACCACGTCGAAACCGGCGTCGCGCAGCGTCTCGACGACGTCCATCCGGATGAGCGCCTCGTCCTCGGCCACGACCGCGCGCCGCGCCGGGCGTGCCGCGGCAGGAGCCGTGGGCTCAGCCGTCGGGGCCGGGGCGCTCAGGTCGAAGGCGTCGGGGGCCGCCTCGGTCGGTTCAGGGGTCGCGTCAGTGCTCACGTGCTCAGAGTAGTGGTCGCCGCCGCTCGCTTCGCAGTGGTTGCACCTGTGAGGCAGCCCACGCGGTGCCCTTCGGCCCACAGCGGACGTAGCCTCGAGGAGACCGGACTCGTCCGAGGAGGCCCGACGATGCGCAGCCACCGATCCGTCCGCGCGGCCCTCGCAGCCGCCGCCGCCGTGCTCCTGCTCGGCGTCGCCGCCCCCGCGGCCGTCGCCCACGACCGGCCGGACAGCTATCTGCTCGACCCCGCCGGCCCCGCGGCCGACGACATCTACCCGGAGGGGATCGCCGCGCGCGGCGACACGTTCTACGTCGGCAGCACGACCGACGGGACGGTCTACCGCGGCACGCTGCGCTCCCCCACCGCGACGCCGTTCCTGCTCGGGGGCGTCGACGGCCGGACGTCGGCGGTCGGCATGAAGGTCGACGGGCGCACCCTGTTCGTCGCCGGCGGGGCCACCGGACGCGTCTTCGCCTACGACGTGCGGACGCGCGAGCTCACCGGCTCCTGGCAGGTGGAGCAGACCGGCGCGCCGACCTTCCTCAACGACATCGCGATCGGTCCGCGCGGAGACGTGTACGTCACCGACTCGTTGCGGCCCGTGCTCTACCGGATCGACGCCTCCGACCGCAGCGTCTCAGGCGTGGCGGTGCTGCCGACCTTCCTCGACTTCACCGGGACGGCCCTGCAATACACGACCGGGTTCAACGTCAACGGCATCGTCGTGTCGGCCGACGGCCGGTACGCGGTGGTCGCGCAGTCGAACACCGCCACCC